>JAFDBA010000133.1 GCA_019313505.1 Deltaproteobacteria bacterium | reverse complement strand
TAATATTAACGATAAATCGTATCTTTTAATCGATACGGCCGGTATCAAACGCAAGGCAAAGGTTTCAAAAAAACTTGAAAAGTTTTCCATTATTAAAGCTTTAAGAAGCCTGGATAGATGTGATGTGGCCCTTATTATCATAGACGCCTACGAGGGGATTACCGAACAGGATATAACTATTGCAGGTTATGCATTTGAGCGGGGATGCGGATGCACTTTTCTTTTGAATAAATGGGACCTTGTTGAAAAAGATAATAAGACAGTAAAAAAGTACCATGACGAGTTGAGAATGCAGGCAAAGTTTTTAAGCTTTGCCCCGATGATAACCATTTCGGCATTAACCGGACAACGAGTTTTGAAAATATTCGGTCTTGTGGAAGAGGTATTCAGCCAGTACTCCACACGTATCGGGACAGGGCAACTGAACAAGATATTTGAGCGGGCGATTGAACGAACAGAGCCGTCACTTTACAGAGGAAGACGTATTAAATTTTATTATGCCACCCAGGTGTCCACAGGTCCCCCAACTTTTGTCTGTTTTGTAAATTATCCTGAAGCCGTCCATTTCTCTTATAAGCGTTACCTTATTAACCAGATCAGGGAAAAAGCGGGGCTTGACAAGACACCAATCCGAATAATATTCCGTAAGCGAACAGGGCAAAAAAAGTGATATTGGATTTTGGATGCTGGATACTTAAAACTTGATAGTATAAAGATTTGCTTTTTTGTAACACTTTAGATTTTTGAAAATATTACAGCTACCGCTTCAGGTATAATTAAATTTTTACTGAAAAAACTCATAGATAAGGGCTTGTAATGAAAGAACCCTCCCAGGCTATTAATAAGGTTTTTTGTTTTTAGAGGATGAACAGTGGACCTGTTTGAATATCATGCGCAAAAGTCAGCCCGGTCGTCAAGTCCCCTTGCCGACAGAATGCGCCCAAAGAACCTGGATGAATTCGTAGGGCAAATGCATGCTGTTGGAAAGGGGACATTGATTTATCATGCCATTGAAAAGGACCGGATTTTTTCCATGATTCTCTGGGGTCCTCCGGGATGCGGGAAAACAACTCTTGCAAGAATTCTTGCGGGTGAAACCCTTTGTCATTTTGTCCATTTTTCTGCTGTACTGTCAGGTATCAAGGATATCCGATCTGTTATAGAGGACGCAAAAAACCAGCAAAAGCTTTTTCGAAAAAGAACCGTTCTTTTTGTAGATGAGATACACAGGTTCAACAAAGCCCAGCAGGATGCATTTCTTCACCATGTGGAAAGCGGGCTGATAACCCTGATTGGCGCTACCACCGAAAACCCCTCATTTGAGGTTATACCCCCGCTTATGTCCAGATGCCGTTTGATAACCTTAAAAGCCCTTTCATCAGATGATATTGCCGTCATCATTAAAAATGCCCAAAAAGACAAGGAAAGGGGCTTGGGAAATATAAATCTGATTATCGAAAAAGATGCCCTTTCTTATCTTATCCGTATTGCGGACGGAGATGCCCGTGCTGCCCTGAACGGACTTGAAACCGTGGCATATCTGGTAATAAATGGAATCGATGCTTCAAAAACAGGAAGCCCGGTGCACATAACGCTTCAGGTTTTGGGAAATGCTCTGGAGAAAAAGGCCCTTTTGTATGACAAGTCCGGTGAAGAACACTTTAATCTAATCTCCGCCTTTCATAAGAGCTTAAGGGGGAGTGATCCCGATGCTGCTGTCTACTGGCTGAGGCGAATGTTGTCAGCCGGCGAAGATCCTTTTTATATAGCGCGCAGAATGGTCAGGTTTGCAAGCGAAGACATCGGGAATGCAGATCCCAATGCACTCGGATTGGCATTGAACGCTATGGAGGCGTTTAAATTCCTTGGACATCCTGAAGGTGAACTTGCACTGGCCCAGGCTGCCGTATATTTGGCTACGGCCCCGAAAAGCAATAGCATATACAAAGCTTACGGAAAGATTAAAGAGGCTGTGGACGGTTATGGGGCTTTGCCGGTCCCTCTTCATATTCGGAATGCTCCCACAGAACTGATGAAAGGACTCGGGTATGGAAATGATTACAAGTATGCCCATGATTACAAAGATGCATATGTTCCCCAGGACTATTTGCCGGAAAAATTGGAGGGCAGACTTTTTTATGCACCCACAGACCGTGGTTATGAAAAGACAATTAAACAGTGGCTCAACGGATGGAGAAACTTGAAAAAAAACGCCAAAACACAAACTTAAAACCGAAAAGTCAGGACAGCTTCTTAATATGACCTGGCCCAAAGGGCCAGGTTTTCTATGTTAGACTAAAAGAGCATTAATATGCCCTTTTATAAACTTGGGAGGTTTTATTCTTTGATTCTTTTAAGCTCAACCTTTACACGATTATTCGCATTCGGGCAATCCCATACCTGAACATCCGGATCCTCAAAAGCTGGGAAAGTTCCTCCAAACTGCAGAGTTTTTATCCAGCCGAGCAAATTATGGTAAAAATAACCGCAAAACTCACCACATTTATGAGTGCTTAACTCAAATTCATCTCCAGGTTTCATTCCAATAGTACAGTCTCCCTTTGTTTCGATAATTTTTGCAACTACTTTATTACCGATCTGTGGATATGTTACCGCCATTTTCTTCCTCCTTTTTCCTTGAGTTAATTATTAATAGTTTTCGACCTTTTTCACATAACCTTCAAAGTCTTTATCCTGAAGAAAACGTGAGCTCTCGCCTACCTTAGCAGCTGTACCAACACGGTACATCCCTTATCCATCATGACTCACAATATATTTTATATTTTCAATAATTGTTATACTTGATTTCTGCCACAGCAGCTTCCAGGCCCCGCGCAGCCGGCTTCCCCTGGAGATGATCCACAGCATGTGGTGTCTCCAAGGCCGGGCATACTGTTTTTTGAAGGTCCGGACATGGAAGAGTGTGGTGAAAGAAGTTTTTTAAGGTTACGACTGCTGCATGAATTGCAGAGTGGAATATCATCCGAAACGGCTATAAGGATTTCGCTGGTTTTACCGCAGTCCAGACAAAGATATTCAAATATCGGCATTATTATACTCCTTTAAATTACAAATATTAAAGATCAAGATCGAGATGTCGTCCCTTTATTTCTCCCATTACCGCCTCGGCCCTGTCCTCTGCTTTTGCCACCTCCAGGCCCCTGGGAGAATTTTTTTTCTAATCCTGTACTATCCTTCCGAGATTTACATCTGCCTCGGCCCTTTCCGGTTCCAGTTCCTTGGCCCTGTGGACCTGTCCCATCACCTCTTGGCATAATCAACACCTCCTTCGGTTTGTAAATTTTAGTTATGAGCTTATGCCCGTAACATATGACACCATCATTTTTTGTCAATCTCTTTTATAAAATTTTACTAAAAATAATTCGATCTGGATGAATATTCCGATATATGGTGCATAAGCACTAAGTTAATTTTGCGCGAGCCCTCAGCGCTTATGGGAGTTACAGGAGGGTCTTGTTGATCTTTTGCCACAGCACGGAAGGCTCAGGCAGTTTTTTCCCGTCTATGCTAAGTACCGGAATAGCCCCAATGAGAGAGTTTGTAATCATAATCTCATCAAAAGCAAACAAATCTTCCAAAAACAATCTTCTGCTCTCTATTGTAAAGCCCCATCCGGTGAGAAGTTTACAGACTACGCTGTCCATAATTCCCGGCAACACATGCAAAGAAACCGGTTTGATTACGTTGTTATTCTTTACCAGCAGTATATTGGCTGTATTGGTTTCGGAAACGGTCTTGTCCGGGTTTAATATCAATGCTTCGTCGGAGTTTCGGGCCTTGGCCCATTTTCCGGCCAGAAAGTAATATAAATAATTTAGTGTCTTATGATCGGCCAATGGAGTTTGGCGCGGGTGCGGGTATACAGCCAGATTTAATCCCTTCTCCTTTTTTCCCGCCAGGCGATGGGTATATGGCCTGGCGAGAACCAGAAGGGTATGGTTAAAAGGGGGGGCTTCCCTGTCTCCTCTGGTAGCGATCATCTTTACGGCTGCGGTTTCATCGAGCAGTCTGTTTTGGACAATTACCTGATTGATAATTTCATCCCAGGTTAAATCCGGCGGTTTTTCAGCAAAAAGATGTTCCCAGGTATGATTAAATCTATTAATATGCTCGTTGAGGTGTCCCGGGTTTCCCTTGTCAACCCTGATGGTTTCAAAAAACCCGTAACCATATTGAAATCCTTGATCCGTAACCGGTATGGCGGCTTGATCCAAAAGTTCAAGGGCGCCATTGATCCATACATAGTCTTTTTTTGCTGCTTTTTTTTCTTTTCCCTTAAAAACCTCCATCAGCGTCCTGCCTTTATGTAGAGTTTCTTCATATTCATCAAGTGGATCAGAGTCAAATACAATACCTCCGCCCACCGAGAACATAATTGTCCCGTTGTATATTGTGGCGGTGCGGATAACAATGGATAAATCCATGGTGTCGTGGAAACTGATGTAACCGATTGAGCCCGTATATATATGGCGTCGGTCCGGTTCAAGTTCGTCGATGATTTCCATGGTTCTGATCTTGGGACAGCCTGTGATCGACCCGCCGGGAAAAGTCGCCTTGAGCAAGTCAACAGAATCACGGCCCTGCTCCAGTCTTCCCTCGACAATAGATACCAGGTGATACACATTCTGGTAAGCTTCCAGTCTTTTGTGTTCCATTACACGGACAGATCCGACTCTGCAGACCTTTCCAATGTCGTTACGCAACAGATCTACAATCATTGAAAGCTCGGCATCATCTTTGTAGCTTTGTTTTAGCTCCCGGCTTAGCTTTTTATCTTCCACCGGTGTTTTCCCTCTGGGCCTTGTACCCTTAATAGGTCTGGTTTCAACTTTTTGGCCGGTTTGCAGTAAAAACCGTTCCGGAGATGTGGAAACAATCTGGTGGTTACCCGCATGAATGTAGGCGAAAAAAGAGGCCGGATTGTTCTTGTAAAGTGATTTAAACAGACTGAACGTATCACCTTCAACATCCATTTCAAAACGCTGGGACATATTGGCCTGATATATATCTCCTGCTGCAATGTACTCTCTGATCTTCTTAATGGCATCCATGTAACCGGCCTTGGTAAAATTAGACTTAAATCCACCGGCATTTCCTCTAAAACTACCATGTTTAGGCGGTCTGTCAGAAATGATGCGTTTAAACTCAGCAAGATCATTCTCTAAATTGTTTTTTCCGGCAAATTTACGTTCCGGTATACAAAGCCGAGTGGTATCATTGGCTTTATCCTGGACAACGATGATTGACGGCGCAATAAAATATATATGTGGTAGACAGACCCTGTCTATGGATGTACGGGGAAGTTTTTCCAGGCAGTCTTTCAGGTCATAGGCCAGGTATCCGAAGAGACCGGCATAGACCGGTTTCGGCAAATCGGATTGATTCAGATCAAGATCATTAAGGTTGAAAGCTTTTAATATCATTCGCAGGGTATCAAACGGATCGGCCTTAAAACCAAAAGTTTGATTTTCAACGGTAATGGTCATGTTACGACCGAGTCCTGAAAATACCAGCCATGGTTTTGCCCCGAGAATATGGTATCTTGCAGAATCAAGATCACCTCCGCTCATCAGAACCGTTGTACCTGGCATTGATGCAAACCGGGCTGAAAAATCGATAAACGATTCGGACATAGAAATAGACTCGGTATGAATACCGGTTATCTGCCCTGCAACTTTTTTGATTTCATCCATAATCAAGTTAAATAGGACACAGATTTTCGCAGATATACACGGAAAATATTGTTATTTTGCAATTTAAGAATCTTGATAATCTGTGTTCACCTGTATCCAAAAAAGGAAATTTCTATACTATTTAGTTGTATTTCCTTTGCAAATCCGCATGACGCATACCGGAATCCGAAATCGTTAAAGGTCCCAGATTAAGAAAATTTTCCACAAGCAAAAAGCCGTTTTCCGTGAGAAAACTTTCAGGATGGAACTGAACCCCATGAAGTGGAAATTCAGGATGAGACATTCCCATGGCTACACCATCCGGACTGCGGGATGTTATGACAAGTTCCGTCTGGCTGAATTCCACCATCAGGGAATGGTAGCGGGCAGCCGGAAAAGGCGATGTTATCCCTTGAAAGATACCATAGTTGTTATGCTCAACCATACTGGTTTTCCCGTGCATGGGTAACGGAGCCCGGACCGTACGTCCGCCAAAAGCTTCATTCATGCATTGCATGCCAAGACATACGCCAAAGATGGGGATTTTATCGAAAAAATTTTTGATTAAATCGATTGAAATCCCGGCATGAGAAGGATCTTTTGGACCGGGACTGATGAGAACATAGTCAGGTTTGAGCTCTGCAATCTGTTCAAGCGTTATTACGTCACTTCTATACACTGCGATTTCAAGATCGTAATGCATAAACATCTGGACGAGATTGTAAGTAAGTCACTTCTATACACTGCGATTTCAAGATCGTAATGCATAAACATCTGGACGAGATTGTAAGTAAAAGAGTCGTAATTATCGATGACAAGCAGTTTGGCCATACCCCAGATCCCAAAACTAAAAAAACCACCCCTGTGAGTCTGGGTGGCTTAAAGCCTATTACATAACTCAACTTTATTATAATTTATTCTTGGAACTGCTTTTCACATTCCAAGATGAAACCTAACAATCTTTTTCATCCTAATAGCCGAAACATTCTTTCAGGTCAAGGAAAATGCTGTTTTTTTATTCAAACAAACGGACCCACGATTGAAAAGTGATTACCTTGTCAGCGCCGTATAGCTCAAGGCGACGTAGGATATTTTCAACAGATTTTTCAGTTACAATCAGATTGCCATTTTTGGAAAAGAACTTGTCAGCAAAACATATGACCTGTTCCTCCAGGGAGACTGGCACCATATCATGTTGGGGCAGCGGGAGGTTATGGCGCTTTATTTCTTCAGAAGTTATGCCGACTCCCACATGCCGTTCACACACCAATGCATGTTTCGGCAGTCCCTTGCTTTCAAGAATTTCTCTTCCCAGATATCCATGACAGACATAGGGATGTTCACCGGTACAGCCAAGTTCCGGAGTATGGGTCAGGAAAATGCCGATATCGTGCAGCATGGCGGCTTCCTTGACAAAATTAAGATCCGGGTTAAGATGGGACACTTTTTGGGCGGCACTTACTGCCTTATCTGCCACCTGTGTTCCATGTTGTACGAGGATGTTATATGTCTTGGTGCCGGGCTGGTAAAATTCAGCAATAATGTCGATGGGATTCATATAATTGAATATTTTCCGATTGAAGATTGAAGAATTAAGGGACTCTGCATATACGGATGCTTCGCACCGGTTTATCCGGTTAGGCTTTACCTGAAAGCAATACCCCCTCTATAAAAAGGTCCAACCCCCCGTCAAGGACACCGTTTACATTGCCAACCTCAAGGTTTATGCGGTGATCCTTAACCAGTTGATAGGGATGCATTACATAAGACCTTATTTGACTCCCCCATGCAATCTCGTTCTTGCTTTCATGCATTTCCTGCAACTTTTCATCCTGCTTCTGCTTCTCAAGCTGGTAAAGCCGGGCTTTAAGAACCTTCATGGCAAGTTCTTTATTTCTATGCTGGGATTTTTCCTGCTGGCACTGGACAACTATTCCGCTTGGAAGGTGAGTAATGCGAACAGCACTGCTGGTTTTATTGACATGCTGACCTCCGGCACCACTGGCCCTGAACACATCTACACGTAAATCCTTGTCATCAACCTGAACGACGATTTCGTTTTTGAGTTCAGGATAGACAAACACGGAGGCAAAAGAGGTATGCCGTTTGCCGCTTGCATTAAACGGTGAAATTCTTACCAGGCGATGAACACCTTTTTCTGCCTTTAGATAGCCATAGGCATAATCGCCACTGGCTGTAAAAGTAACACTTTTGATTCCTGCTTCATCTCCTGGTTGAAAATCGATGATGTTTAATTTAAAACCCTTGTGCTCCCCCCAGCGTGTATACATCCTGAAGAGCATCTCGGCCCAGTCCTGAGCCTCGGTACCACCGGCCCCTGCATTAATGGAAATAATGGAGTTGTTCTGATCATCAACACCATCGAGCATAAGGTCTATGGAAAGTTTTTTTATTTTTTTGTCAATTACTTGTATTTGCTGGGAGACTTCCTCAATGGTATCAGCGTCTGACTCTTCAATGGCAAGATCAAGCAGGATCTGACTTTCTTCAATATCAGTGTAAAGCTTCTTAAATGATGTCACCTTGCCGGAAATCAACGTTCGTTCTTTTAAAATCGGCTTGGTGGCTTCGGGGTTATCCCAAAAGTCTTTTTTGGCAATCAGAGCCTCGATTTCCTCAAGCCTTTTTTCTTTTCCGGCAAGGTCAAAGACACCCTTTCAATTGTTCTAATTTCAGAAAATGTTCCTTGATGTTTTCATTGAGTTCTAAAGTCATTTTTTACCTCCTATAGCATTTTTTGTCTTTTTTTATTATAATCCGTTTTGTTTTATCTTTCAACTCTTCTTTAGTTCCTTGGTTGTATATTTTGCTTGCCCAGTGAAATATCGCTTTGCGGTCAGCCGTAGGCGGATTTCACCGGGGTGTTTTTTGTGGCAAAAAAAATGCTTAGCCAATTAAGTGTGAAATGCCTAAAGTGAACTAAAGTGCCTAAAGTTAAGGAATACTGACAATTTGTATAAAAGCTGGAGCGTAGCGACTCCTTAACTTTAGCTCACTTCAAACTTTAGTTCACTTATAACTTTTCCAGTTTATCCGGGTTAGGTTTAATTCGAATATTTCCTAATTAAATAACCCCAAAATCCTGCAATCAGGGTTACCCCAAGACATGCCATGGCAAACAAATCTCCAAAACGAGAATAGAAGGTCATCCCCTCAAGCATGGGCACGGACCGCGTTATTGTTGCATCCTTAAAAAGCTCCGTGGAGGCAATTACCCTGCCGGAAGGATCTATAAACCCGCTGATACCTGTATTGGCAGAGCGTATAATTGACCTTCTGTTTTCCACGGCTCGAAAAATCGTCATGGAAAAATGCTGATTTGGAGCACTCGATCTACCATACCAGGCATCATTAGTGATATTGACCAGTAATGACGCATGATTTTTTATCATATCTCTGGAAAGATCAGGAAAAATTATTTCATAACAGATCTGAACACCTAACCTGTAATCACCCCATTTAATGGTGTGCCCTTTTTCCCCCGGATTAAAGTCTCCAACACTCTCTACCATTTTGCCGAGAAACGGTAACCATTTCTTGAACGGAATATATTCTCCAAAGGGCACAAGGTGTGTCTTGTCATACTTACCGTATACGTTTCCCCCTGGCCCAATCAGGTATGCGCTGTTATAATATTCAACACTGTTTGTCCCGAAATTGAAAGAAGGGCTGCCAATTAGAAAGTCCGTGCCGGTATCGTGAATACCCTTTTTAACCATTTCAGACAACCGAGCATTGCGCAAAAAGTAGAAAGGAGTAGCTGTTTCCGGCCATACAACAAGATCCGGCTTATGTTTTTTTGCCAACAATGAAAGATTAATATATTTTTTTGTGGAAGCAATTTGAAATGCAGGATCCCACTTTTTTGCCTGGTCGATATTACCCTGAACAATTGCAACCCGTACAGATGGGGAATCGGAAATCAGTTTTTGAATGGATTCTATTCGCCATTTTCCATAAAACCAGACCATACAAAAAATCAAAACAAAAATAACTGTCGATCCTGAAGCAAGTTTTGCTTTAACCTCATTTTTCAGCCGGTCTTTTCCTGACAGATAAAGATATCCCAAGAAAATTGCTGCATTGCTCAAGGCGATACAAAATGATACACCATACACGCCGAAAATGTCTGAGATCTGAATTAAATGTAGCACGTTAAATTGTGTGTATCCGAGCAACTCCCATGGGAAACCGGTGAAAAGGAATGAACGGATATATTCCAATGAAACCCATACCGATGGGATCATGAACAGAAGGACTAAAGGTCTTTGGTAAAAGAGGGTTAAACCCATTGAAAACATTGCAACATAAAGCGCCAGATAAGCCGATAAAATCAAAAGAATCGGCACACTTACATAGAAAGGAAGGTGACCGTAGGTTGACATGGTATGTGCCAGCCAGTATAGCAAAGTAAGGTAATGGGCAAGCCCGGTACACAGACCTAAATAAAAACCGTTTTTAAGAGAGAGGGTTCTTAATGCGACCAGCAAGGGAACAAGAGCAAACCAGGCCAGCCATGAAAAACCGGCCTTTGGAAAGGAGAGGGTAAGTAACACTCCGCTTGATACTGCTAAAAAAAAATTCAGCCTGTCGAGTTTATCTCTTTTCAATTTTGATGAATTTGTAAAAAGTTTTTATGAACCACCTTGAATTCCGCCTATTTCTATATCAGGAGAAATCCGGATGTTGCCTGTGTTGTCTCTAAACTGCTATCAGCCTTGGACTGCGTTTTTATAGGCTTCATCCATCCGGGCTTCAACATACCGGATGCCCTCTTCGTTGTATTCTTCCAGATCAAAGCACAACGCATCCTCACCAAGAAGCCCGTCCGGCACAAAATCCCCGTTTTCATCAGGATCGGTAATCATCTCGTTATAAAAGCATACCGACAGCCACCGGGGAGTGTCTTCAATTACGTCCACCATCACAAACAAAGGTTTATTTTTTTGATCCTCGTGGACTGCTCTAAGGGAATAAGTAAGCCCCTCACGGGGTATAAAATCAAGATTCACCCCGGGTTTGGATGCCATATAATCTTTCAGACGCACAAAAGCTTTTTTGTTTTGTTCCTGGGTTTCTGTCCAGTTTTCAATAAATGACTCGAATTGCTGAATGGCCTTGCTCATAAGCTCTCCTTATTGATTTTCTTATTCTTCTATCTTGACGAGATTAAAAGAGCATATCAGATGCTTATAAAAAATCAAGCCCCCTGTCCCATGATAATTTTTGTCATCAAGAAATAAGAGTTGTTAATTGTTGTTTATCGTTATTTAAAGTTATCACACCTTTCATCTAACCCTAATTAAATAATATCTTGACAAATAGTTACTGATATAGCTTGACATATGTAACGCTTCATTGCAAAATAATTAATCCTGCAAAAAGCAGACATTATCCATAAAGTCGCATTCTTGATGGAAATCAAAATAACGAGGGAAATAATAAAATGGCTAAAGACAAGACATTACTTAACACTCGCGAGATATCCGAGTTCTTAAATATTAATGAGAAGATGGTTTACACACTGGTCGCCGACAAAGGACTGCCTGCAAGCAAGGTAACCGGCAAATGGCTCTTTCCCCGCCACCTTGTCGAACGGTGGCTGGATAATCAAACCATCAACTATCCCAAGCCAGAGAAACCGTTGCCGCCTTACCATGGCCTTCTAATCATAGCCGGAAGCAATGATATCCTTTTGGACCGAATCATTTCTCTTTTTAATAACCTCTATAGTGATCATATGGTCGTTTTCGGCAACGTGGGCAGTATGGGAGGTCTTAAGGCCCTGGGCCGAGACATTTGCCATGTGGCATGCAGTCACCTTTTGCAAGATGATGAAAAGGAGTATAATTTTGATTATGCCCGGGAAGAACTTAAAGGAAAATTTCCCGTACTGGTGAATTTCTGCCGAAGAGAACAGGGATTCCTGGTAGCCAAAGGAAATCCCAAGCAAATTTCAGGCGTTTCCGACCTGGGACAACCGGAAATCAAGATTGCCAATCGTCCGGTGGGCACGGGCACACGCCTCCTCCTTGACCGGGAACTGGAGAAGGCCGGCCTCAAGGACACGCAGATTGAAGGGTATCATCAAGAATTCAGAAGCCATCTGGATGTGGCCATGGAGGTACTTTCGGGCCGGGCCGATATGGCTCCCGCCATCAAACCTGTCGCAAGTCTTTTGGGTTTGGACTTTATTCCGCTTCGCTGGGAACAATTTGATTTTCTTGTCTCAAAAGAACATTTTTTTGAACAGGGAGTTCAACTCTTTTTAAGCCTTCTCCATGAACCCCAATTTCGTGACATAGCCGTGAAACTGGATGGATACGATTTGAGTTTATGCGGCAAAATGGTTTTCACACAACAATCAAAATTTAACGCGAAGGAATAGGTTATGATAAAATCGGCGAATCTGATGATGTGCACGCGAATTATTTTTGTAGCGCTCATGGTCCTGTTGCCTTTTTCTGTTAGCGCCGAACTGAGGCAAAATATTCTAAAGTTGACGTGCTTCGTGAGGGAGGAGGAAGCACAAAAATGGCGCGGATGATTTCAGAGCTGCATAAACCTGCCGATATCATGGCATCTGCTGATTTCAACATTATCGACAAGACCCTGATTCCCGAATACGCTGTTTGGAATATTCGTTTTGCAACAAACCAGTTGGTCCTTTGTTATACGGATAAGAGCCGCTTTGCAAACCAGATCAACGCCAATAACTGGTACGAAATTTTAAAGCGAAAAGGTGTGATCTGGGGACAAGCGGATCCAAATCTGGACCCCTGCGGATACAGGAGCCTTATGGTGCTTCAACTTGCTGAAAAATATTACAAATTTCCCGGCCTCTATGATCAGTTGATTTCAAACCGGCCGGAGAAAAACATACGGCCCAAATCGGTTGAACTGGTTTCGTTGCTCAAGACCGGAAATATGGACTATGCCTGGGAGTATCTTTCCGTTGCTGTTCAACATGGTTTGAAGTACATACAGCTTCCTGATGAGATTAACCTGGGTAATTACAAAAAGGATGAGTTTTACCAACAGGCAGCGGTAAAGGTGACCGGCAAAAAACCCGGGACATGGATAACTCGAACCGGAAAATCGTGTACCTATGGAATCACCATATTAAAAAATGTTCAAAATCCCGAAGCTGCCGAGGCGTTCCTGGAGTATTTAATGGACCCCGATGGCGGCTTAAAGACTTTGAAAGACATGGGACAACCGCCTTTTGTCCCCTGCAGGGTTCCCACAGAAAAGATGAAATCCAAGCTGCCCTTGTCTCTATTAAAATGGATTGAGGTAAGGAATTAGAAACCCATGGGGACAAAAAGGAAGATTGATCCATTTTTTTGTATAACCGTTTTTTCCACCGTAACGGTTGTTGTATTTATTCTCTTTCCTCTGACCGAAATGGTTCTTCAGCCCTCTGTGCAAGATCTCAAGGATACTATTTGTGACCCTGATGTCCTTGGTTCGATCTGGTTGAGCATCTATACATCCGGTATGGCGGCCCTGATTTCGTTTTTGATCGGCACCCCCTTTGCCTATTTACTGGCCCGGAAAGATTTTTTCGGGAAAAAACTCGTTGAAAGTATTATTGATCTACCTATCATGATCCCGCACCCGGTGGTCGGAATTGCGATTCTTGGCCTTGCCGGTAAAAACCACTGGCTCGGACAACTGATGCAGCAGGTCGGAATCCAAATAATGGGAACGGTTACCGGAATTGTGACGGTTTTGACCTTCGTGGGTCTGCCATTTTACGTAAACACCGTCAAGGCAGGATTTGAAGCCATACCGGTGAGATTGGAAAATATATCCAGGAGTCTCGGGGCCTCTTTGTCCGAAACATTCGTCCGGGTAACCTTTCGCCTCGCATGGCGCTCAATGCTGGTGGGCATCATTATGTGCAGCGCAAGGGCAATCAGTGAATTCGGAGCGGTGGTTATTGTCGCCTATCACCCCATGATCGCACCGGTAATGATTTATGAGCGTTTTACCGCCTATGGCATTAAATATTCTCAACCTGTGGCCGTCTGGTTAATAGTGGTCAGTCTGCTGCTGTTTTTACTGTTGAGAATCTGTTCGTTGCCAAAGGAAAATCAAAAATGATCGAGATAAAAGATCTTTTCATTAAATTTCCCGGCTTTGCCCTTGAGGATATCAATCTTTCCATCCAGGATGGAGAGTTTTTCATGCTTCTGGGACCCACAGGTGCAGGGAAGACCCTTATTCTGGAAGCAATCGCAGGTATCGTACCCATTACCAGCGGCCGTATCCTTGTGAAGGGAAAAGAGATTACCCATCTTCCTCCGGAACAGCGCGGTACCAGCATCGTGTACCAGGATTATGCACTATTTCCCCACCTCTCTGTTTTGAAAAATATCACTTATGGATTGCGTTACCACAAAAACGATCCAAAGGCTTCGGAAAAATGGGTAACACGACTTATGGAACAATTGGGACTCCAGGCTCTTGCTCAGCGATCCATTCATAATTTAAGCGGCGGCGAAAAACAGCGAATCGCCCTGGCACGGGCTCTGGCCGTGAATCCTTCCGTGCTCCTTCTGGATGAACCTCTCTCCGCGCTGGATCCCAATTTCCGGGAAGACATTCGGGATTTGTTGAAAAAACTGCATCAGGAAGTAGAAACCACATTTTTAATGGTCACACACGATTTTGCCGAAGCCATGTTTTTAGGCCAACGAATGGCGGTCCTAAATTATGGCAAAATCGATCAGATCGGTCCTGTCCAGGAAGTCTTTAAAAAACCGGCCACCCCGTTTGCTGCCAAATTCATGGGCATTAAAAATGTCTTTCACGCATCATTCAAAGACACAACAGCACGGGTAAATAACCTTGAGTTACACCTTCAATCCCCGCCCGAAGAGAATAAGCGGTATGTTGCTATTCGACCTGAAGATATTATAATCAGCAAAAATGGGGCTTCTGGAGATGATAATAATTCTTTTCAAAGCAAGGTATCAGGTGTTACAGATCGAGGTCCGTACTACGAGGTTTCGACCCGGACAGGTGACGTAATCTTCAGGGTAATGCTAAGCAAGAACGACTTTTTTAAATTAGAACTCCAAAAAGGGAAGGACATCCACCTTTCAATCCGATCATCTGACATCCACGTTTTTTAAAAACGGTGTTTCCGACATACAATGAGTTTGCTTTTTCCGGTTGGGGAATGGTACAGCAAGACATCCGAAAATATCCGTCGAAACGGGTCCAGTCCCCCTTTAACAAATTCTACGGAATCAGCGGATCCCATGGTCATCATCCTGATGTTGAAGAGCATCTTAATAAGGGGATGATAAGGCACTTCGTGTTCCATGAGCAAAACCGCCCCGTTGGAATGTATGATGCGCCTCATTTCCCGCAAGGCGATCTGCCGGGTCCGCCGTTTCAGTTCATACAATGCATGGGAGCAGGTAACCACATCAAAGCTCTCGTCAGCAAAGGGGAGGGATGCCGCATCCCCTTCTATGAAGATAGTTTTTCGGGATTCCTGTTTGTTTCGCGCTTTACGCAACATCCCCCGGGAAAAATCGTAGCCCACGGTTACGCTCTCGGGATAGCGATTGGCAAACGCCACAATAACAGCTCCAGTCCCGCAGCAGATATCGAGAATCGTCGGGTTGGGTGTCCCCTCCGGGTTGGCCATCTCGACCAGGAAATTCCTCGTATCTCCGGCATCTCGACGCGCATGCAGATTCACAAACGCATCATACACATAAGAGAAAACATTATAGTAGATTCGTCTTCCGGTTCTTACTTTTGACATGGTTGCAGAAAAGTTCCCTCAGGGTGTTACCTTACCACTGGATTCCGTGTAGCTTGGACAGCCGTGTTTATCCTCGATGTGAGGCTTGATGTCCAAAATGGGAGTACCGTCGATCATATCCAGACCCCGCACTCGAATCCGGTTTCCATCCTTTGATATTACTTCCAGTACCGAAAGGCCAATTGCGTTGGGTCGTCGGGGTGAGCAAATGCTGAACACACCCAAAGCCTTATTCCGGTGGGGCGGCGTCTGCTTTAACAATTCGGGTATAAAAGGCGGACTCTTGTGAAAATGGAACAGCACCACAATGCGCTGGCCGGCGCTGATATCCGAAAGACCATCGGTATACTCGGGCAGGATCTCCAGGGTGCCCTCCACATCAGAAACGCTCCAATGTCGTGGCAGCTTGCGGGCAGCCGTATGTACCGTTCCAATGGGAATAAATTTAATGATCATGGGCATTCTCCTGAAATACCTTGCATATAAACAATCTTGAAGTAGTTTTAAATTATAAATGGTGCCCGAACGAAAACTATGATTTTTTTTCGTTAAGATCAAGGAAGACGAAAATTTTAACCACAGTAATACTGGTAGTATTTCGAGGATTAAAATTTGAGTCTGACGCAGATATTGGCGGAAAAGACAGTTTTCGTTCATGCACTAAATAGTTGGTGGTCACAGGTATTCCCTAACCCCCTTGAAGCTTCGTCTGTGGATGGGGCAGCAACCGTATTTTCTAATTGCCGCTTTATGGGCTTTGGTTGGGTATCCTTTGTGTCTGGAAAATCCAAACTGCGGATAATACTGGTGGTATTTTTCCATTAACCTGTCGCGAGTAACCTTGGCAACGATAGATGCAGCGGCAATGGAAATGCTTAACCCGTCACCTTTGGGTATCGGCTCCTGTGGCAGGGCTGACGAAACAGTAAAAATGCCGTCTATAAGAAGACAATCCGGCTGAGGGGCAAGATTTTCAGCCGCCATGGCCATAGACATGAGGGATGCTTGAAGAATATTAATGCGATCTATTTCCGTCGGGTCAACGATTCCTATACCGATGGAAACCGCAAACTCATAAATCTTTTCGTAAAAATAATCCCGTTTTTTTGGCGTTAATTTCTTTGAATCGGATATGCCGTGAATCTGAATAAAAGAGGGGAGTACAACCGCTGCAGAAACAACCGGGCCGGCCAACGGTCCCCGGCCGGCTTCATCTATACCTGCAATTTTTGAAAAGCCTTTTTCAATGGCTTTCTTTTCGAATAACCACAGATCTGGTCCCATGAGATCATATTTAAAATAGGATGTTAGATTTTAGTCATCCGGCTTCGGTGAATCTCATCAAGGTTAGTGTTCATCCAGAAATGGTAGATTTTGGATGGACACTAAGTTAAGCGACGTTCTTTTATTCTTGCTGCTTTGCCCCTCAGCTTGCGCAGGTAATAGATTTTTGAACGGCGTACACGTCCGTGAGTAATTACTTCAATTTTGTCTATGACAGGAGAATGTAGCGGGAAAATACGCTCAACTCCTATTCCGTAAGAAACCTTCCTAACGATAAACGTAGCGCCGGTCCCGGCACCACGTTTGCTGATTACAACGCCCTGAAAAACCTGAATACGCTCTTTTTCGCCTTCCTTTATTTTGACATAAACTTTTACAGTATCGCCGGCAACAAAATCAGGCAGATCCAGCCGCATCATCTCTCTTTCTAATTGTCTTATTGTTTGCATAATAACCACCTATCTTGGACAAGCCAATTTTAAATTCATTTAACTATTTTAGGGATCGCGCAAAAATAATTTCAAAAAGTGCCTATACAGTATTTTTAATTGATTGTATAGGAATTTCTTTTTTTGTCATAGTTTAGATTTGAAACAAATCGACTTCAAACGAGCTTCGGGTATGATTAAATTTTATGCTGGAAACTGTCTGAGTGGACTACGTATCGTTATGAAAGAACCATAAACGATTTAATTTAAGAAAGAAACACCCTTTTAAAACAAAAACCTTTATTAATAGCCCAGGTGGGTTCTTTCATTAGGAGCCGTTATCCACGAGTTTTTTCAGTAAAAATTTAATTATACCTGAAGCGGTAATATTTTCAAAAAGCTAAAATGTTACTTTTTTTTAGTCCGTTACCGGACGTTGTATAAAATAACTTCGCGATTTTATACGTTTCTCCCAAACAATCTGTCCAGAATAATGGCAACAGCAGACCGGACTGAAAGGTGATTGTAACCTGTGTTGCCAATAACAGGATTCAGTACGTAATCCGCCTCTGCAATAAATTTTTCCGGCAGTCCCCAGGCTGTACCAAATATCAAAAGGTAAAGGTTGCCATCTTGCAACATCTCCCGAAACTTCCCAAAGCTTAAGTTGTCTGAGTTATGACTGGCCCTGGCGCTGGTAACCACCATTTTAGGAGAATTTCCACCGTTTTTACGGATATGGTCTATAACCTCATCTATCGAATTTTTTATTATGATCAGCTCCAGGGCTTCTCGACGTTTTGGATTATATTTTGCTCCTGTTCCTTCTACCCAGTGGGAAACAATTTTTTTAACCAGTGCTTTCTGATCCTCAAGGGGTGTGACCACATAAAACGACCCTACTCCGTATGTTTTTACAGCCCTTGCTATATCATGCAAATCGAGGTTGGTTACGGCGGATGTTATAATATCACCGTTCTTATTAACCACCGGATAATGCGTCAGGGCCACGCGTAGATTGGTCGTATATGATTTTTTCAATATCGCGGCACCACTTTTTCAGAATTTTTATCTCCTCTGTACTTAAGCATCTGTTTTCAAGCAAGTCACGTCTTTTCAAAAAGGTTCGTATCAGCGATGATTCAAGCCTCGATTCCTCAATTTTTTTGTGATTGCCCGACAACAGAACTTCCGGAACATCGATACCTTCAAAGGTTCTGGGCCTTGTGTATTGTGCATATTTTAGAACACTTCCTGAAAACGAATCTTTTTCCGCAGAATCCTTGCCGCCGAGTACACCGGGAATCAGTCTGGTCACAGCATCGATGATAACCATGGCTGCCAGTTCACCCCCTGTAAGGACATAATCACCGATGGAAATCTCATCATCGATCAGATTGTGGCAAATACGTTCATCCACACCCTCGTAGCGACCGCAAACAAAAATAATTCCATCCAATGATACTAATTCTCCTGCCACGCCCTGATCAAAACGCCGCCCCTGAGGTGTCAGCAGAATCCTTTTGGCCAAAGGGGCTTTCTTTGTGGCAGCCTGCATAGCACCGGCCAGCGGTTCAGGCTTCATAATCATTCCACAGCCCCCGCCGTACGGCCGGTCATCGGTAATACGGTGTTTCCCTTCTGCAAAATCTCTGATATTGATGGCCGACGCCAAAATCTTGTTTTGATCTATCGCCCTTTTTATAATCCCGTGTTCCCAAAAAGGATTAAACATTTCCGGGAAAATAGTCAGGACCACAAAATCCATATTTTTAACTTTCACCTAAGTTCTGCCGGTAAACTCTCTTTCGAAAAAAAGTTAACGCAGATTTTAGGTTTCATAACCCTTCCGGTAAATCCACCCGTATTATTTTAAGCTTAAGATCGATTTCCAAAACCACCGACTCAAGCACAGGAATCAGTGTTTCACCGTCATGATCTTTGTTCGGATTTCTTACAACAAAGACGTCGTTGCTTCCCGTGGGAATTATCGATTCAACGAGGCCTATATACTCATCATTGGTTGTGAAAACTGAAAGTCCGATAATATCAAGCCAGTAGTATGATCCGTCTTCCGGTTCAGGAAGAGTGACCTTTTCAATATAAAACAGAGAACCGATAAGGGTTTCAACCAACTTTCTGTTCTCTACACCTTCCAGTGATAAAAGAACGGTCCGGCCGTGAGGTTTAACCCACTTGATTTTATAGTTTTTTTCTAATCCTTCGGGATTGATTAAAAGGATCAAACCGCCTGGCTTGAAAACAGACAAGGATTCAGCGTAGGAATAGACCTTAATGTTTCCTTTTACACCATGGGCACCAACAATCTTTCCAACAGGAATAAACCCATTTTTGCCCACGATACTATTCTAAAATCTCAAGGACCGACCGTTTTTTTAATTTAGCAGAAGCAGCGCTTAATATGGTACGCATGGCTCGCGCGGTCCGACCCTGCTTTCCAATAACCTTTCCCAGATCCTCTTTTGCCACTTTAAGCTCTAATACCGAAGTCCGGTTACCCTCTACTTCAGAAACCTCAACTTGTTCCGGATCATCAACCAGCGCCTTGGCAATGTAGTCGATCAGCTCTTTCATAGCTCCATCTCCTTTGTTGGCTGTTGAGAATTAGGGGTAAAGATACTATGTGAGATTAGCAAAAAAACCTTCTTTTTTCATAAGACTTTTAACAGTATCTGTAGGGATGGCACCCTGATCGATCCAATACTTAACCCGTTCTTGCTTCAGAGACACCTCTACAGGATCTACCAAAGGATTGTATGTGCCTACATTTTCAAGGAATCTACCGTCCCGAGGTGATTCGCTATCAGCAATAACAATTCGATAAAAAGGTTTTTTCTTTTTTCCGTGTCTGGCCAATCTGATTTTAACTGACATATTAGATCTCCTTCAAAACGGCAGCATACCCTGGCTTATTCCTCGCATGCCGCCTTTGTTAATTTTTTTCATCATTTTCACGACCTGAGTATAATTTTTAAGCAAATTGTTTATATCCTGTATACTGGTTCCGCTTCCTTTGGCAATTCTTTTGCGGCGACTCCCTTTTATTAAGGTGTGCCTACGCCGTTCCTGGGAAGTCATGGAATTTATCATCGCTTCGATCTTAATAAACTCATTTTCGTCGACCTCGAGATTTTTCAACTGCTTAATTTTACCCATACCTGGAATCATATTGATCAAATCTGACATAGAGCCCATTTTCCTTATCTGAACCATTTGATCACGAAAGTCTTCCAAAGTAAATTCATTTTTTCTTATCCTTTTTTCAAGCTTGGCAGCTTCTTTTTCGTCAACCACTGCCTGAGCCTTTTCGATCATGGTAAGGACATCACCCATTCCGAGTATCCTTGAAGACATCCGGTCAGGATGAAAAGGCTCCAGATCGCCTAATTTTTCACCTACACCAATAAATTTTATCGGTTTATCTGTTATCGATTTTATGGATAAAGCTGCTCCGCCCCGGGCATCACCATCCATTTTTGTAAGAACAACACCGCCAATATCAAGGGTATTGTTGAATGATTCGGCTATATTAACTGCATCCTGGCCTGTCATGGCATCAGCCACAAGAAGAATATCAGAGGGCTTTACCGCATCCTTGATACGGCAAAGCTCAGTCATTAACTCTTCGTCTATATGTAAACGTCCAGCAGTGTCTATAAGCAGCGTATCGCACAGTTCCCTGTGTGCGGCTGTTCTTGCTTCCTGGCAGATCTTAACCGGATCCATTTCCTGGTTGGATGGAAATACCGGAACGGAAAGCTGATCACCCTGGAACAAGATAAGGTTTCCTCCCCTTTTTTCTCAAATAAGCGGCAAGTTTGCCGGTTGTTGTAGTTTTGCCGGATCCCTGCAGACCAACCAGCATTATCGATATCGGATGAGAACCCGAAAGTTCCAAGTCCTCAAGACGGCCCCCCATCAGTTTAGTCAGCTCCTGGTCGACTATTTTTATAACCTGCTGACCGGGCGTCAGGCTTGTCATAACTTCCGTACCGAGGGCCCGTTCCTTAATATCACCAATAAATTTTTTTACTACTTTGTAATGGACATCGGCCTCAAGGAGAGCCATCCTGACCTCTTTTAGCCCCTCCTCGATATTTTTTTCCGATAATTTGCCGTGCCCCTTGAGTTTCTTAAATACGGCATTTAGCCTGTCGCTTAGATTGTCGAACATAAAAACACCAATAAAATTTATTGAAATCCTTAAAATTAATAGTAAACT
>JAFDBA010000290.1 GCA_019313505.1 Deltaproteobacteria bacterium | reverse complement strand
CTGAACCACCATAAAATCCAGATTTTCCAGGACATTTTGAATACGGGAAATATTGGGGCCGCTCCGCATGGGGTTTCCGCCCATCACGTAAAGCCCTTTGATTCCATTTTCGTCAAGGAGCATGCTTGACTCGGTAATTCCCGGTTTTGGTGAGAGATTCACCCCCCACGCCTTCTCAAATTTGTCCTGAACCGCCGGATTGGAGACCGGTTGACCGCCAGGATAGATAGGGGGCAAACACCCCATGTCGCCGGCCCCCTGGCCGTTGTTTTGCTTTGCGATGGTGTTAAGGCCGGTTCCTGGTTTTCCGATGTTACCGGTGGAAAGCGCCAGGTTGCAGAGCCCCCCCACGTTGTCCGTCCCGTGTATATGTTGGGTTATCCCCATGCCATAGAGGATGGACCCCCTGCGGGCTTTTCCGTAGAGCCGTGCCGCTTCTTTGATTTTGGCCTCGGGAATTCCTGAAATTTTCTCCACCCAGGCCGGGGTATATTTAGAGATTAATTCCTTTAATTCCTCGAATCCTTGGGTTCTGTTCTCTATGAATTCACCATCGTAGAGACCTTCATTGAGTATTACATGGAGCATGCCGTTTATCCACGCAATATCCGTACCAATGCGGGGGCTGAGCCAGACGTCTGCATATTCTGCGGTTTCTATTCTTCGCGGGTCAATGATAATAAGCTTGAGATTACCGGAAAGCACGCGTTTTTTCATGGCGCTGGCAAAAACGGGATACATTTCCGTAAGGTTCAGTCCGGCAACCAGTATAACGTCGGCATGCTCCACCAGGCTCATTGAATTTGTCATGGCCCCGCCTCCGAAAGCCCGGGTGAGCGCCACTGCACTGGGCGTATGGCAAAACCGGGTACAAAAATCAACATTGTTCGTGCCAAAACAAGTGCGTATGAATTTCTGGAATGGAAGAGGTAGCATTCTTCGTTTGTCGATTTTGAAGAAGCAATCCCTGCCAGGGCATCGGGGCCGTGGGCATTTTTTATTTCCTGAAATTTATCTGCCACGAGATTCAGTGCCTCGTCCCATTCCGCTTCTTCAAATTTTCCGTTTTTCTTAATCAGCGGTTTTTTCAAACGCTCCGGACTTTGGACGAAATCAAGACCGAATCTTCCCTTGACGCAAAGGTTTCCTTTGTTTTCGGTGTTCTCTTCCTCTACCCCGTAGACCTTGACGACTTTTTTGTCTTTGGTCCACAGCTCCATCTGACACCCTCCGCCGCAGTGTGGGCAGGTTGTTCTGACCTTATTAAACTCCCAGTTTCTCCCCTGAAAGTGAGCATGTTTTTCAGTGAGTGCTCCCGTGGGACAGGCCTGCACACATGCCCCGCAGGAAGCGCATTCCGTAAAGGCCAGAGGTTCGTTGAGCCCGGCGCCGATGGCCAATGCCGGACCGCGATCGGTAAATCCCAAAATATTTTTGCAGGCAATTTCCCGACAAGCACGAACGCATCTTCCGCAGAGGATGCATTTGTTTGGATCCCTGACAATAACCTCGCTTGAGTCGTCCACAGGCTTTGTTTCTTTATTGATGGGGAAACGTATCTGGTCGATCCCGAACTCGTAGACCAAATTTTGCAGTTCGCATCTCCCGTTGCTTTCACAGACAAGGCAGTTGTGCTCATGTTCGGATAACAGCATTTCCAGGTTCAGGCGCCGGAGTGCGTTGATCTCATCATCGTGCGTAATTACTTGCATTCCTTTTGTGACCTTTGTACTACAGGCCGGAACCAGACCTCGCATTCCTGAAGCTTTCACCAGACAAAGACGGCAAACCCCAACAGGGCTCAGCCCCTTTTTGTGACACAAATGCGGTATATGGATTCCGTTATCTTCACAGACATCCAGCAAATTAGAACCTTCCGCAGCTTCAAAATCTTTGCCGTTGATATTGACATAAACCATCTCATTTACCTCCCTGCGTCACAGCGGAGACATCGTCCCGCTTCTTTCATGGCTTCTTCTTTTGAGTAAGTTTTGAGAGTTTCCTCAAAAGTGTTGGTCCTCACGCTCACGTCTGCTTCTTTTAACCGTACTCTGGGTTTTTCTTCATATTCTTCTTCCCCGGGTGCGAAGGGAATATGGTACTTTTCCGGATCGACCCTCGTCGGAATCCTCTCCAGCGATTCACCATCAAGGTAGCGTCTTATGGAGCAGGCCGCTCTTTGACCGTGGGCCATGGCGTCCACAACGGTCAGCGGCCCGGTGACGGCATCCCCGCCACCAAAAACCCCTTCCCTGTCCGTGGACAAACTCAGGGAATCCACGTCAAGCTTTCCGCCTCGTGTTGTTCGAACACTCAAAAATTCGGTTTCCGGAAATTGTCCGATGGACTCGATGAGGCTGTCCGTTTGGATGATGTATTCGGAATCCTTAAGATCACAAGGTATCCTCCTGCAGCTCGGGTCGAATTCCTCAAGCTCCATACGACGACATTTGATCTTTTCCACACGGCCGTTCCCGATAATTTCCACAGGAACGCTAAGACAGTCTATGTGCACCCCTTCCTTCTCAGCGGACTCGATATCTTCGGGGATGGCCGGCATGTCGTGTTTTTCTCTGCGATAGAGGATCGTTACCTCCGCTCCCATGCGTCTGGCCACACGTGCACAGTCGACCGCGCTGTTGCCTCCGCCCACCACGATGACCTTTTTCCCGAGATCAACGCTTTGGCCCGAG
>JAFDBA010000132.1 GCA_019313505.1 Deltaproteobacteria bacterium | reverse complement strand
GCCCACGCTCATTGATGCAGCCAAGAAAGCCGGGGCGGCGGGTATCAATCTGGTGGGAATGTGCTGTTCAGGTGCGGAAATGATGTCGCGTCACGGAATTCCCCATGTAGGAAACTTTATGTCCACGGAAGCCGTGCTGGTCACCGGCGCTGTGGATGCGATGACCGTGGATGTCCAGTGCATCAAACAGGGACTGGCCAAAGTGGCTGAATGTTATGGGACCCATCTCATCACCACCAATCCCAGATGTCATATCGAAGGCGCACAGCACATGGAGCTGGATGAACACAATCCAAGTGCTTGCACCGACGAAATCGTCATCAAGGCTATTTCTCGGTTCAAAAACAGAACCGGAGAAATAGAAATCCCAAAAATCAAGAATATCGGGGTCCACGGGTTTTCCCACGAGTATATTAATTACATGCTTGGCGGATCTTTCCGGGCATCTTATACTCCCCTCAATGATAACATTATTAACGGCAGAATCCGGGGAGTTGCCGGGGTCGTCGGCTGTACCAACCCCAGGGTCAAACAAGACTGGGCTCATGTGGAGCTGGTTAAAGAATTAATCAAAAAAGATGTATTGGTGCTCCAAACCGGATGCTCTCAGATTGCACTCGCCAAGGCCGGATTGACCTCACCGGAAGCCGCAATTTTTGCAGGACCCGGATTGCAGGAAGTGTGTGAGACAGTGGGCATGCCGCCGGTCCTGGGCATGGGTTCTTGCGTGGACAACAGCCGGATTCTTATTGCAGCTTCTGCCATGGTTCGAGAAGGTGGTCTGGGACATAGTATCGCTGAATTACCCGCAGCCGGTGCCGCTCCCGAATGGATGAGTGAAAAAGCCATAAGCATCGGGCAGTACTTCGTTGCCTCGGGGGTATACACGGTTTTTGGGGTAACATTTCCCATCGTTAAAGAAACGAAGTTCCACAAGCTTCTGTTTGATGGACTTGAAAAGCAGGGTCTGGGCAAATGGGGATTTTCCCCTGATCCCAAGGAGATGGCCCGCATGATGATCGCCCATATCGACAAAAAGCGCAAAGCCCTGGGCATAGACAAGGCCAGAGAAAGAGTCCTCATGGATATGGAGGATCGTCGGGAAATGGAAGCCGCTTATCAGAAAACTTAAGTATGATAAGCATAACCCTATGATAATATATAACAAAAGGGGCTCTCTGTTCAGGAGCCCCTTTTTATTGTCTTCGGTTCCTTATTACCATTGCGGGTTCTGTGCTCATTTATGAGTCTGTTGATTAATGGTCTTTTCGCACAATCTCTGTGTTATGCTCAAAAAATAATCCTCGGAATATTGGATATACCGGGAAAATTGAGAAAAAAAGCTCGCTTTTTTGATCTCAATATTCGGCGTTGGTGAACTACAACAAATTGTAAACCATACAAAAGGTGCGAATGTCATGGGCGATTTCGTTCCATCTACTTTATCCTGTCGGTTAATTGCTGGATAGTTCTGGAGAATTCTTTTTTAAACCGTTCGTTCTCTGTGTTTGAAAATTCGCCGAATTTTACAATTTCCAATTCCTTCATCAAATTCAGAAGTTCAAGTATTGCTCTTTCCGCAAGTTCATTTGATTGAACAACCCTAACGTCCTTGTCTTTGATATTCCGGATTGATGAAATGGCATCTTTAAATTGATCATCAGGATCGCCGACTCGTTTAACCAGAATTTCGAAAATAAGCGTAAAAAGAGCATCGATTCTATCACTTTTTATCAGTGTCGGGCTGTGGAAAAAAGAGAAGTCTTTCTCCACATGTACGGTGCTTTTGTCAAGATCCAGTATTTTTTTAAACCAGTTAATCGTGTATCTCTTATATTCATCCTGGCTCCATTTACCCTTTTTCCAAATATGTGCCCTTATGGCTTGGGGTAGATATGTAAGACAGTCCTGGTGAGTATCATAATTATAGGTTCCTAATAATGATCCTGACTGGAAAATATCTATTCCGGGTTTTTTTGCATGCTCTGATATTTCAGCGCATAAAATTCTCAGATCTTTGCCGGGTCTGGCTATCAGAATTTTATAGGATGACTTTCCCTTGTCAATTCGCTGAAGTTCGACTGCGTATTCAGGGGGGGTAACGGATCCGGCAATAGATGGCGGTAAAAAGGCAGCCGTAAGGTTGGGACTTAGATCAACTGCCTCCAGGGCAACCTTGAAAACAGGAAAGTCATTTTTTTCCAGAGGCTGAACAGGAATCAGTTTGCCAGGTTCCATATACGGTGAAAAAACATTCAGTATTGCCTCAAGCCCTCCTTGCCAGTGGGCGCTTCTGGGATCTTTTTTTTCGTCAATCCATTGTTTAACTTTTTTGGCTATTTGGTCCATCAAGTGCTCCTCTTTTCAAACACAGGTGGTTGACCCCTACTGCATTGCTTCCGGGTAGTCAGCTAAAAAACGGTATAATGTTGCTCTGCCAACACCAAGAAGCCTGGCGGCTTTGGCTTTGTTGCCGCCGGTTTGTTTTAAAGCCGACTTTACGCTATCAATGTCAAGCTTCTTTGATGGTCCGCGGGAATGAGACATGCCGGTCAAATCTTTAAGTTCTATGGGAAGATCCCGGGGTAAAATTTCACTGCCCCTGCACTTTACAATTGCAAATTGAATAGCGTTTTCAAGCTCCCTGATATTACCAGGCCAATGGTAGTTCATCATCAGGACCATGGATTCGTGGGAAATGTCTATGGAATCTTTACCGCTATTCTTTACAATCCGTTTGAGAAAATGATCAACAAGAAGCGGGATGTCATTCTTTCGATCTCTGAGAGGCGGCAAGTCAATGGGGACCACTTTGATGCGATAGTATAGGTCTTCCCGGAAATTACCTTTTTCAACTTCTTTTTTCAGGTCGCGATTTGCAGCACTAATGATACGCACATCCACGGATTTGGTTTTCTCGTCGCCCACCCGCTCGAATGTTCCTTCCTGAAGCACTCGTAAAAGTTTTGCCTGCATTTCCTTAGGAAAATCAACCACTTCGTCCAGAAACAGGGTGCCGCCGTGAGCCAGCTCAAACCGGCCTTTTTTATCACGCAGCGCCCCGGTAAAAGAACCTTTTACGTGTCCAAAGAGTTCGCTTGCCAGCAATCCCTCGGGCAGTGCACCACAGTTGACCGGCACAAAGGATTTGTTTGCACGAAGGCCTTCGTTGTGAATTGCCGCCGCAACCAGCTCCTTTCCTGTACCGCTTTCACCCTGTATGAGAACAGGAACATCGACTTCTGCAACCTCCCTTATGGTGTCGAACAGCTCTTGCATCTTGACATCACGCCCGATAATACCGGCAAAGCTCTGATCTGTTTTCAAGCGCCTCCGAAGGGTGTTCAGCTCGGTCATGTTTTCAAGAATAATGACCGCCAGCCGTTTACCCTCATGATCGAAGGGAGCAGCGCTGACAAGTAACTGCAGATCGTTTGTTTTCCCGTCAACCGACAACTGAATCTTCGCCTTTTTCCGGTGTATTTGATTTCCGGCAAGAGCCTCAAGCGCTGTGTTGCGAACCCCGCAGGTTATACATTCTTCAGCAAAACCACATCCTTTGGGGTTCTTAAATGCATTCACGCATCCTAACGCTTCACCGCCGCGCTGATCCATTACTTCTGCTCCGGAAATTCCAAAGGTCCGTTCCAGCACGTTGTTCACCGCCAAAACTCGCCGGTCACCATCAATGATCAGCACTCCGCAGGGAATCGATTCAAACAGGCTCTTTAAAAACCCTTTTTGATTCAGAAGTTTGCCAATTGGTTTCATTTCACACTGATAATCTCTTGATAAGAGTTTGTTTTTTTAAATAGGAGCTTAAAGAAGCGTCAGTGGTATGTCAAGGGTAAATCAGTTTCATATCCATATCATCCCTGATTCCCAGGCGCGTCAGAACAAAATCGTATTTCACAGGATCATCTGGATTAAGCTGTTTAAAACTGGACGTTATCTCAAGAGCTGTACGCATATTAGGATGCTTTCTTGTTGTAAGACCCAATTTCAGACTAATTTTATGCATATGAGTATCAAGGGGAACAATCAGTTTTGACCAAGGCACATCCTGCCATCCACCGGGGTCGACCTTGTCTTTTCTGATCATCCATCTTAAAAAAAGATTCATCCTCTTGCATGCACTACCTTTTTCAGGAAGGGGAACAAGATGTCCTGGTTTATATTCCCCAGAGGTAAGCTGCCCTGCAAAAAAAGTCATTGCAGGGATGACAGTCTCATCATCAGGCGACATACAATAGATAAAACATTCATTAAGGGAACCAAACCGGGCAATCACGCTTTTAATTTCCCAAAGCAACGCTGCGAGATGATCTCCTGTAGCAAATCTATGAGTAAAGCCTTCAAATGCCTTGTACATGGACATATAATTGGAGTTCATTAAAAACTGATAAGGAGACGGGTTCATAATATCGAGCACATATGAAACGCTTTTAAGTATTTGTTTCACCCTGCCATATGCAAGGGAAGATGCTATCAATCCTACGACCTCACGGTCTCTAAGGTCTTTGTATGAATATAGAAACTCAAGGGGATCAGGATGAACGTACCTGCGGCGGTTATATTGATTATACAGGTTGTCGATTTTCTTTTTTAGCATTCCAGGTATCATATTGATTATTAGTTCTTTATACAGTATTTACAGTTGATGGCTTCGTAAAAAGTCCAACTTCTGCGTTGCGCTGCATTCCTCGTCACTGCGACGTACTACATGTACGTCTCGTTCCTCGGAATTTGCGCGCCTTGAATTTGGAGCTTTTTACTTTGCCATCAAAATCTGACTTTTTACGAAGCCGTTATATTTTAACAAAGAAACATACTATGCCGCTCATTAATTATCAACAATCACACAAGATAAACTCACATGGGCTTTCGTGGCCTGAACTTATACACGGAACCCTGGTAAAAAGATATAATCGTTTTCTTGCTGATGTAAAGCTTGTGAGCGGTGAAGTGGTCACAGCCCACTGCCCTAATACAGGTACCATGAAAGAGTGCTCACAGCCGGGCCGGCCGGTGTATCTTTCATTCCATGACAATCCCAAAAGGAAATTAAAATACACCTGGGAGATGATTAAAATGCCCACATCTCTTGTGGGAGTCAATACCATGGTTCCCAACAGGCTTGTAAAAAAATCTATCAAGGAAGGGCGGGTTAAGCAGTTAAAGGGCTATGAAAATATAAAATCTGAAGTCAAAGTGCCGGGTGGCTCCCGCCTCGATCTTTTGCTTACAAAAGGAGAAAATGAAAAGTGCTTTGTCGAGATAAAAAACTGCACTCTGGTTAAAGACGGCATTGCATATTTCCCAGATGCGGTGACCGCCCGTGGCCGGAAACATCTGGTGGAACTTCAAAACCTCGTTTCAAAGGGAAACCGCTGTGTAATGTTCTTTCTTGTGCAAAGGATGGATGCAAAAACTTTCGCTACAGCCGACCATATAGACCCGGCATACGGAAAAGAGTTCAGAAAGGCAAAAAACAGTGGAGTCGAAGTTATGGTTTATGATGTTGTCATGGATCTTAAGGAAATCATCTTGGGTAAAAAGATTCCATTTAGCTGATTGGGGTGAATTCAAATGTTTACATTAGGAATTTAAAACTTTTCTATCTTTGCCTTTTTTTTGAGATCTTGAATATAGGTGATGATATCCTGTTTCATTCTTTCTTGTTTTAAATGTTGGATGATTCTTTCCTTGGCATCTTTATAATCAATGGTTTCTTCAGGTTTTTTGTCTGTTAATTGGATTAAATGCAATCCAAAACGCGTTTCAACGATCTTACTTGTTTCACCAGGCTTCAGGGCAAAGGCAGCATCCTCAAAGGGTTTGACCATTTGTCCGGGACCAAAGTAACCCAAGTCTCCTCCTTTGACGTTGCTGGGTCCTTCTGAAAATTTTTTAGCAAGGGAAGCGAATGATTTCCCATTTTGAAGTTGCTTCTGAATCTCTTTTATTTTTTTGAATGCTGCAGATCGTGTTGCCTTATCTGCATTGGGTTCAAGTTTGATGAGGATATGGCTTGCTTTTACCTGCCCGGGTATTTTGAAATATTTTGGGTGGGTATTGTAAAACGTCTGGCTCTCCTTTTCAGGAATTTGGATTTTTTCTCCAATCTGGGTATCTATCAGTTTTCTGGTGGATAGGCCTCGGCGTATTTTTAATAAAAAATCGGCTTTGGTAAGATTCATCTCCTTTAGGGCATTTAAAAAGTCTCCTTCAGTTTTGAACTTATTTTGGATATTTGCCATGGATGCATCAACCGTGGTTTGCTCTATCTTAATGTCTTTTTTCTGGCTTTCCTGGAAAAGCAGTTCTTCTTCAATCAGGTTGTCGATAATATGGTTTTTGAGGGTTGCGAGCTGTTGATCATCAACAGGACGTCCTTGCTTGATGAACTGTTGCTTGATTTCGATCATTTTATTTTCCACATCCTGGCTAGTGATAATGATATCATTAACAGCAGCAACTTTTTCAGTGGGGGTTTTTGTATCCCCTA
>JAFDBA010000131.1 GCA_019313505.1 Deltaproteobacteria bacterium | reverse complement strand
AAATTAAAAGGAAACGACCTTTTATAGAAAATGGATTCTAACATGCTGACATAGCATACATTTTTGTTAGTTTACTTGACAGGCATTGGATTTGGCATTATAATTCTTGATTAAATTTTGTTGAAATTTAATATATTTAGATATATTGTCAAGTTATAGTTTCCGGGTCTATTTAACCCGTTCTTTTCAGCACGAAAAATCAGGCGTTTTGAAAAGGTATCAATTAGGCAAAGTATTGGTATGCGAGAGTGGCGGAACTGGTAGACGCACTGGACTTAGGATCCAGCTCTGGAAACAGAATGGGAGTTCAACTCTCCCCTCTCGCACCAGTTTTTAATCGATGTTAACCTCTTGGAAAGGATTTTTATGAAAGTTACGGTAGAGAATGTGAGTAGTGTTAAAAAGATAATGAATGTTGAGATTCCTGAAGAAACGGTTGTTCGTGAACTGAACGATGCCTATAAAAAGCTCAAGAAAACAGCTAAAATAAAAGGTTTTCGCACGGGAAAGGCACCTCGTTCGGTTTTGGAAAGGTTGTTTAAAAAAGATATCCATAATGATGTATCTTCCAAACTTATTCAGGATTCTTTTATCGAGGCGCTCAAGGAAGCCGATCTTGATATTGTGGCAAAGCCGGATATTGATTCCCCCGGGCTCAATGAAAAGGGGCCTTATAAATATGTTACTACGGTGGAGATAAAACCCGAAATCGAGGAACTCGATTTCAAAAACTTAACCCTGAATAAATTTCTCTACCATGTTACGGATGAAGAAATAGACGTACAGCTTAAAATGCTTCAGAAAAATTTGGCAAAACAAAATCCCATAGCAGAAAATCGAGGGGTACGGGAAAATGATTTTGTTCTGATCGATTATGAAGGATTTAAAGACGGCAAACCGTTTACCGAAACCCAGAAGACCGAAAATCATACCATGAAAATTGGCGAGGGCCATATTTTAAAGGAATTTGACGATCAATTAATTGGAATGAAGACGGGTGACAACCGGGAAATAAAGGTGAAATTTCCGGAAGATTATCATAACGGCAAGCTGGCCGATTCGGAGATAACTTTTCAGGTAAAGCTGCACGAGATCAGAGAAGAAGTGCTTCCGGAGATTGATGACGAGTTTGCCAAAAATTTGGGGCAGTATGAAACATTAGACAAACTGAAAGATGCCATAACCGATAACTTGGATCAAGGCTACGCCAAAAGGGCGGAGCAGGAGATGAATGAGCAAATTTTTAAGGCCCTGATCGAAAAAACCGATTTCGAGTTGCCGGATTCAATGGTTGACCATGAACTGGATGGGATTGTTGAAGAGGTTGAAAGGACTTTGTCTTATCATAACAAGTCGTTGGAAGATCAGGGGTTGTCCAGAGAAATCATTTTGGAAAAACATCGTGAACTGGCAGAAAAGAAAGTAAGAAGGCATCTGATTTTAGACAAGATTGTCGAGCAGGAGAATATGACCCTTTCGGATGAAGAAATAGAAAATAGTTTTAAAGAGATGGCCCAGGGTTTTAATCAGCCTGTTGAAGAAGTAAAAAAGTATTATAGTCAGAATAGTGATAATCTCGAGTTTTTTAAACAGACCCTACTTGAAAAACGGGCTATCGAACTTATTATTGAAAATAGCACCATAAAAGAGGTAGAACCCAGCTTAGAGCAACAAACTGAAATTTAAACCGGACGGAAAATATTACTGCTGGTTTGGAACCAAACTGTTACTAAAAAAAACCAAAGTTATAAAGGAGACAATTTGTGCCACTAATACCCATGGTTATAGAGCAGAGCAGCAGAGGTGAACGCGCCTATGATATATACTCGAGGCTGCTCAAAGACAGAATAATTTTCCTTGGCTCGGCTATTGATGATGAGATTGCAAATCTTTTGATCGCGCAACTTTTGTTTCTCGAATCCGAAGATCCTGACAAGGATATCAATTTTTACATCAATTCCCCTGGCGGTGTGGTGACAGCCGGTTTGGCGGTATATGATACCATGCAGTACATTAAACCGGATATTGCCACCGTATGTATCGGCCAGGCGGCCAGTATGGGGGCGCTTTTACTGACGGCCGGCACAAAAGGCAAGCGCTATACCCTTCCAAACGCAAGAATTTTGATCCATCAGCCCATGGGAGGATTTCAGGGGCAGGCATCAGATATAGAGATACAGGCCAAAGAGATCCTTCGTATGAAGGAGACCTTGAATCAAATTCTGGTAGTGCATACCGAAAAAGATTTAGCGCATATACAGTCTGATACGGACCGTGATTTTTTCATGACCGGTCAAGAGGCCAAAGAATACGGAATTGTGGATCACCTTATCGTGAACAGAGATGATCTTGATAAAATAGAAAAGGCGGAGGATTAAAATGTCAAAAAAAGGGGATGTGAACGACAGTCTCTTTTGCTCGTTTTGTGGGAAAAACCAGAAAGAGGTTCAGAAACTGATTGCCGGCCCAGCGGTCTATATTTGTGATGAATGCATACAGCTATGCAGTGAAATCATTGAAGAAGAAAAAGAAAAAGATACAGACGGTATGGAGCAGCGCCTTTATCCAAAAGAGATAAAGGCAATGCTTGATGATTACGTGATTGAACAGGATCCGGCAAAAAAAGTTCTCGCTGTTGCTGTTTATAATCATTACAAGCGTCTTGAGTCTTCGGTCAAAACAGGTGAGGTTGAAATCCAGAAAAGCAATATCCTTCTTATTGGGCCGACCGGTTGTGGAAAGACATTGCTGGCGCAGACACTTGCAAGGTTTTTGAATGTGCCCTTTACCATTGCTGACGCTACTAGCCTGACAGAAGCCGGCTATGTTGGCGAGGATGTTGAAAATATCATCCTTTCCCTGCTTCAGAATGCCGATTACGATGTAGAGAAAGCCCGGCGGGGTATTGTTTATATTGATGAAATTGACAAGATTGCACGTAGATCCGACAACCCGTCCATTACTCGTGATGTTTCAGGAGAAGGGGTTCAACAGGCATTATTGAAGATTATCGAAGGAACTACAGCCAGTGTACCTCCCAAGGGAGGACGAAAGCATCCACAGCAAGATTTTGTCAAGGTTGATACCTCCAATATACTTTTTATTTGTGGAGGGACCTTTACAGGGCTTGAGCAGATTATACAGAGGCGTTTGGGCTCCAAAGTCATGGGTTTTGGTGCTAAAATCGTAAAGAAAGAAGAAAAAAATATCGGTGAAATTCTGCAGATGATTCAACCCGAAGATCTGATCAAATTCGGGTTAATTCCTGAATTTCTGGGTCGTCTGCCTGTTATTGCAACCCTTGCCGAATTAAATGAGCTTGCTTTGATAAGGATACTGCAGGAGCCGAAAAATGCCCTTACAAAACAGTTTGCAAAACTTATGGAGATGGAAGGCGTTAATTTAAGGTTAACAGACAGTGCCCTTTCGGCCATTGCCAAAGAGGCATTGAAAAGAAAATCAGGCGCCAGGGGGCTTCGTGCCATTCTAGAAAGCTGCATGATAGATATCATGTATGAAATTCCTTCTATGGAGAATGTAAAAGAATGTGTCATCGGAGAAGATACAGTGATCAATAAAGAGGATCCTATTCTGCTATTTGAGCAGCCCAAAAAACAAGCATAAGACATGTGATTAGAGGTATAAAATATTACTATGATTAACATACCGAAATTTTTTAAGGATAATGATTCCGATTTACCGGAGTTGCTGCTTCCGCTACTTCCCCTTAGAGATATTGTAGTCTTTCCATACATGGTTGCACCCCTTTTTGTGGGACGTTCAAAATCTGTGAAAGCCCTTTCCTATGCGATGAACAACGATAAAAAAGTTTTTCTTGCCACCCAAAAAAAGGCAGGTATTAACAATCCCACAGAAAAAGACATCAGCCGTATAGGGACCATTGCAAACATACTACAACTTCTTAGGCTCCCGGACGGAACGGTAAAAGCTCTGATTGAAGGGAAAAACAGAGCTTCTGTTGCCCGTTTTATCGAGAACAAGGAATTTTTGCAGGTGGCGCTACAATCGATCGAAGAAACTGAAATGTTGCCTGCCGAGGGCGAGGCTCTGATCAGGGCTATTCACAATAATTTCGATGAATATGCTAAAGCAAATAAAAACATCTCAAAAGATCTCGTAAGAACTGTTTCTGCAATCTCAGATCCTTCAAAATTGGTTGATACTGTGGCAGCCCATTTTTCTTTCAAAATAGAGGATAAACAGCGTTTGTTGGAAACGATTGTTATGGAAGAGCGGTTGTCTCTCCTTTTAAGCTTGCTAAAGATGGAGATCGATATTTTCGGGGTGGATCAAAGAATAAAAAGTAGTGTCAAGAAACAGATGGAAAAAACCCAGAAGAATTATTATCTGAATGAACAGATACGAGCAATCAAAAAGGAAATCGGAACTGAGGACGACCCCAGGGACGAGCTCAAGGATCTTGAAAAGCGAATCAAACGCAAAAGGATGTCAAAGGAAGGTGCAGCCAAGGTCAGACAAGAGTTCAAAAAGCTTAAAATGATGACCCCTATGTCCGCCGAAGCAACGGTGGTTCGAGGCTATATTGATTGGTTGATCAGTCTTCCCTGGTTTGAAAAGAGCAAATTCCGAAAAGATGTTGAAGAAGCAGATAAAATACTGGAAGAAGATCATTACGGGCTAAAAAAGCCAAAGCAGCGCATTCTTGAATACCTTGCAGTCCAGTCTTTGGTCAACAAGATCCGGGGTCCAATACTCTGTTTTGTGGGGCCGCCCGGTGTAGGGAAAACGTCTTTGGCCAAGTCTGTTTCCAGGGCAACGGGAAGAAAATTTGTACGTCTTTCACTGGGGGGTGTTCGGGATGAGGCTGAAATTCGGGGACATCGGCGCACCTATATCGGCGCAATGCCCGGTAAAATCATTCAGTCTCTTAAAAGAGTCGGTGTTAACAATCCGGTATTTTGCCTTGATGAAGTTGATAAAATGAGCATGGATTTCCGTGGTGATCCCTCGGCTGCCCTTTTGGAAGTCCTTGACCCGGAACAGAATTACAGCTTCAACGACCATTATCTTGATATGGATTACGATCTTTCAGACATTCTTTTTATTACCACAGCCAATACGCTGCCTGAAATACCTTTGCCGTTACAGGACAGAATGGAGATTATTCGTTTGCCCGGCTATGCAGAGTATGAAAAATATTATATCGCCAGAGACTTTCTTTTATCCAAACAGATCGAGATGAACGGACTTAAGGATAAGAATGTACATTTTTCCAAGGAAGCTGTTCTTACAATTATAAGGAGATATACACGAGAATCAGGGGTTAGAAATCTTGAGCGCGAAATTTCTTCAATCTGCCGTAAAATCGCCCGTAAAGTGATAAAAGATAAAGAGAGCAACGGTTTTAAAGTAACCGCAAAATCAGTGCAGAAATACTTAGGTCCGCCGAGTTTCAAAGAGCTTCAGATAGAGGAAAACGATCAAATCGGAATTGTTACCGGGCTTGCCTGGACACAGGTGGGTGGAGTATTGCTTTGTATCGAAACACTGATTATGCCCGGCAGGGGAAAATTGACTATGACCGGCAAACTGGGAGATGTGATGAAAGAGTCTGCTCAGGCAGCCGTGAGCTACGTCCGATCACGTGCCGAGCGTCTCAATATAGATAGAAAATTTTACAGAAAATTTGACATTCATATTCATATACCTGAAGGCGCCATTTCAAAAGACGGCCCTTCGGCAGGGATTTCAATGTGTACATCCCTGGTTTCGGCTCTTCTGAAAAGACCCGTTTATCACGATATTGCCATGACCGGAGAAATAACCTTGAGAGGGCGTGTTCTTCCTGTCGGTGGACTAAAAGAGAAAATTCTGGCTGCTCACAGAGGCGGTGTCAAGAAAGTTCTTGTCCCCAAAGAAAACGAAAAGGATTTAAAGGAGATACCATCCAAGGTTTTAAAAGAGGTTGAAATTGTTTTGGTGGAGCACATGGACGAAGTTCTGCCTCATTCGTTGATTTTAAATGAAGGGGATACTCTTTTTAAAGAAAACGACATGTCTTTTGACATGATGAAAAAAGAAATTGATCTGGATCAGCCGTCAGCTTTAATATAAATCGAATTTATCAGGGATATTTTTAGAACAATTAAATCTTGACTTCATGCTGTTAAATTGTTAGCGGTACTTTGTTTTTTAAACCCTATAGCCTAACCTGGATAACCCGGAATTGACTATTGAAAATTGAATATTTGTAGAAGTCGCTTCGCTCTGTCATTTTTTTGATAGGTCTTTTTAAAATTGAAAGAATTCCTTAAATTTTCAATCATTTGAAGATAGGGAAAATAGCCCAATTAAATTTTTTTGCCACAAAATGCAAGAATTTCACAATTAAGGGCGGGTAGCTCAGTTGGGAGAGCATCGGCCTTACAAGCCGAGGGTCACAGGTTCAAGCCCTGTTCCGCCTACCATTGGGGGGTGTAGCTCAGTTTTGGGTCACAGGTTCAAGCCCTGTTCCGCCTACCATTGGGGGGTGTAGCTCAGTTTTGGTTAGAGCGCCGGCCTGTCAAGCCGGAGGTCGCGAGTTCAAGTCTCGTCACTCCCGCCATTAATAATATCAAGGGCTTAGAGGAAATATCTAAGTCCGTTTTATTTAGCTAAAAATGCCCTACCCCACACTATACCCCACAAGCCCGATGTAAATCAGGGTAAAAAGGAATAGCAAGAATTAATGAAGCCTTAAAAAAATATGAAAAGAGGGCCAAAAAATAAGTCCACATATTTAACGCTCTGATTTCGTTAGGATCAGAATATGATAATCAGCATAAAAGCAAAAAGTAGTTCCGATGAGCCGTACACGGTCGATTTTTTAATTGACAATAACA
>JAFDBA010000130.1 GCA_019313505.1 Deltaproteobacteria bacterium | reverse complement strand
TGGTGAAGCCCAGGCAGCGGAGTCCCCAAAGGACTTTGTTCATAAACTTCGTATCTCATTAAAAGAACTTAGGGAGACCCAAAGATGGTTAAAACTTATTCAGAAGGTACCATTAATTAAAAAACCTGAACTACTAAATGGTATTTTAGAGGAAACAGAAAAATTAATTAAGATTTTTGTTACGAGTATTAAAACGGCTGAAAAGAAAAAGAAATAGTCATTCAAGGTTTGACATCGGATTTTTAAAAACAAATGAAATTAAATTGAGGAGCGGAGCGACATCATTATTCGATGTTCAACGTTGGACGTTCGATGTTCGATGTTCAGTCTGTTAAATGTTCAACGTTGGACGTTCATCTTTCAAAACAACTTGGCGCTTATGGGGCTTCGCCCTAATTGCTGGAGAATTTATAATGTATGGCTTTTACGGCAGATTTTTGAAAATCGATTTGACCGATAGAAAATATGATATCGCAACCTTACCTGATAAAGTGCTTTTGAGATACCTCGGAGGAAAGGGGTTGGCGTCATATCTCCTTTATTCAATGAATCCGGAAGGCGTTGACCCGCTCTCACCGGACAATTGCCTGATTTTCGCAACCGGTCCGATCACCAACAGCATTATATGGGGCTCAAGCCGGTATGGCGTCTATACAAAGTCACCCCAGACAGGTTTTTATTCTGAATCTTACTCTGGTGGAAAAGTACCGGAAGCTATCGATTCAGCAGGATTTGACGCAATCGTCGTCACGGGAAAAAGCAAGCGCCCGGCAGTCATTGTCATAGAGCCTGAGGGGGTAGAATTCCATGATGCTGACGATATTTGGGGAATGGAAACCCATGAAACCGAAGATACTGTAAACGGAAAATTCGGCAAAGGCGCAAAAAAGTCCGGAGCCGTGGTCATCGGCCCGGCAGGAGAAAACCTTGTTCGATTTGCCCTTATCAAAAACGACTACTGGCGCTCTGCAGGAAGGACCGGCGTGGGAACTGTCATGGGCTCAAAAAATCTCAAGGCTATAGTATTTAAAGGTGATAAAAGACGTCCGCTTTTTGATGAGGAACGTGTGAAGCTGTTTTCCAAGGATCTGTCTGCAGAATCAAAAAATAATCCTATTGTTCAGGCTTATAAGAAGATGGGTACGCCCATGATGGTCAAATCCTGCAATCAAGCCGGGGCTTTCCCCACCAAATACTGGTCTGAAGGTTTTTTTGATAAATGGGAAAATATCAGTGCGGAAGCCTTACATAAGCAATGCAAAGTTCGGCCACGGGCATGCGCTAAATGCTTTATCGCATGCGGCAGAATGACCACTGTGCTAAACGGCCGCCATGCTGGTCTAAAAATCGAAGGCCCTGAATACGAAACAATTTTTGCCTTTGGCGGTCTATGCATGGTCGACAGTATTGAGGAGATTGCTTATTTAAACGACATTTGCGACAGGCTCGGTATGGATACAATATCGGCGGGAAATCTCTGTGGATTTACAATTGAAGCTGCCAAAAAGAAAAAGATTGATTTTAAAATAGAATATGGGAATGTGGATGCCATAGCCGGTTTGCTCAATAAAATCGCAACCAGACAGGGCATCGGTGATATTCTGGCCCGGGGAATCAGACATGCGGCCCGAACCTGGAACATGGAAGACATGGCCGTACATGTTAAAGGACTTGAACTGCCCGGTTATGATCCCAGGGTTCTCAAGGGATGCGGGCTTGCCTTTGCCACTGCTGACAGGGGGGCATGCCATTTAAGAGCCACTTTCCACAATCCGGAGTTAAAAGGCATAATCGACCCGGAGATTATCAAAGGGAAAGCCGAACTTCTGGTCGATTTCGAAGATCGTCTAACTCTCATGGACACCCTTATTCTATGCCGATTTTACAGAGATATGTATCCCTGGGACCGGCTGGGAGAGATCATCGAGATGACCACCGGCTTAAAACAGGACAAAGCCGCGTTGCGCGAAAGAGCCGCTGAAATATCAACTCTGATTCGTTTCTTTAATATACGGGAAGGCCTGAAACCGGAAGATGATAATCTCCCAAAACGCTTTTACAAAGAAAGTCTTAAAACAGGGCACCAGATTAAAGAAGAAGAACTCGGGACCATGTTACAGGATTATTATAATCTCAAAGGCTGGCAGAAAAACGGACTTCCTGAAGTTAAGCCGAACATTTCGTGAACAAGTACGCTGATTCAAATTAGTATTGCAAACCTTTTTAAAAGTACTATATTCAATGTGCAAAATTAAACTTAGGGGCTTTGCCCTAATTCCAATAATGGAATAATTGAAAAAGTATACAGGAGTATTCATTATGAAAAGATACATCTCACTTCTTTTTTTAACCATGGTTATTATTTTTTTATCAGGCTGTTCCACAAGTTACAAAGTCAAGCCGCTCCCTTTTAAATCCCCGGCAGCATTGGGCAATGTTGTGAGTATCGCAGGGGCTGAAGTGGCGGCCAGGGCTTTTGTTGATAATGCTGAAACCAGGGAAGCTTTTGGGTTTGATATTCACGGTGCAGGCATGCTTCCGATTCAGATCGTATTCGACAACCACGGTCCTCACTCTCTGGAAATTAATGCACAACAGACATTTCTGGAAGACGAAAAAGGCAACCTGTGGCCGATTTTAAGCAAGGAAATTGCCTATGAAAGGGCTACTAAATATGCCAAGACAAAAAAGATATTTAAAGAAGGTGCTTATAATGGCTTTTTGGGAGCTGCCGCAGGATCTATCATCGGAGCAGCCATCGGTATCGTATCCGGCGAAAATGTAGCCAGCGCAGCAGGTAAGGGTGCTGCATTGGGTGCTGCTGCCGGAGCCACCATGGGAGGTGTTGCCGGAGCTAGCTCAGACGATGCCCGCAGATCAATTATCGATGATTTACGTGAAAAATCACTTCAAAATACTGCCGTTACGCCCAAAAGTCTTGCCCACGGCTTTCTATTTTTCCCGGGTGAGGCCAAATCGGCCAAGCAGCTTCGTCTCCAGCTAATAGAAAGTGATACCGGCATGGTACATGTTTTAAAGCTTCCTTTTTAAAACCTTGACCATTAAAAATCTTGATCTTTTGCTATTGCAATTAAATATAACTAACACCTAACCCGGACGAGCCGGAACCAAGAAATATTGCAAAGAAAAAAGTTTTGCCATAAAATACACAAAAATTATAACTAAGAAACTAAATACGGAGAAAAATCAATGGCCATTGAAACCAAAGAACAAGTTTTAGAAAAAATTCTTTCCCAGGAAAAACCGATGTGTCCCCACTGCGATAAGGAAATGAACTTATGGGAGGTCCCCCCTTTTTCCTTCAGTGATGGTCTCGGCTGGGGCACTCCTTATCTGTTTGTATGTTTCAATGATGAATGCCCGTTCTATGTTCATGGCTGGGAAAATCTGGAAGAAAATTATGCTCAGAAGGCTTCTTACCGCTGCATGAACTATCCGGGTACAAACCAGTTTGAATGCATCCCCGTATTCAGTCAAGTAGGAGGCACCGGGCAAATAATTGACGATCAGATTCTGGCGGAACAGGAAATTTTGAAAGAAAAAACAAAGAAAGGGTTTTTGATTCTTGCGGGGGCTTATACATCCAAAGACTCTGTTACGGTTGTCAGATTACTTCTTGATTCCACCGAACCGCAACGGGTGCGGTTAAAAGCAGCGGAGATGGTTGGTGACATCGGTGAACTGGAAGCCATAGATCCTATCAAGAGTGCCAGATTCGGCAATGAAATTGTTCAAAAAAAGGTCGATGAGTCTGTGAAAAAGATTCATGAAAGATATTTCACGCGGGAATGCCCTTTTTGCGCGGAAATAATAAAGAAAAGGGCAAAAGTATGCAAGCACTGTGGTAAGGATGTGGCCGGCAAATAAGGAAAGACCTTTGTAAAACACTCCCTTCTGGTAAGGGATCTGAACTTTTTACGAGACCGTCAAATTATTACGTCCGTTTTTATATTTTCCCCCATACTTTTAGTCTTGATTCGATCTGCATCTATCCAGAGACCTTCAAGATCATAAAAGCTGCGAATAGGTTCATAAAAAACATGAATAATCACATGACCATAATCGAGCAGAACCCAGTGCCCTTCTTTTTTGCCTTCCACACTTAACGGCTTTATGCCGTGCTTCTTTAAATCCACCTGAATATGTTCCGCTATCGCCGAAACCTGACGATTGGAACGTCCGCTACAGATGATAAAAACGTCGGCAATAGAAGATAATTTTCGAACATCCAGAACAACAAGATCTATTGCTTTTTTCCCCAAAGCGGCTTTGATATAAAGATCAAGGGTTTGATCCTGGTCAGGAATATCTGTCATAAATAAAGTCCTTTGGTTTTTATAAAGGCTTCGACGAGTTCAGGTACCAGAGATTTAATTGGCCTTCCTTTTTTAATAAACCTGCGAATTTTTGTTGATGAAATGTCAACAGGAGTAACATTAAACACAAAGACCGGCTGTTTTTCTTCATGAATGTAAGATGATTGCGAAGCTGATATTTTATATCCCCCTGAAATTCTGGATTTAAGATAATTTTCAAAGGTTTTCGGCCCATAAACCGTGCCATCTTCTCCCGCAGTGCTCCGGGACATAACGATAAAAGGAATCATCAGAAAAAGATCTTTATAGGATTCCCATGTGTCTATCTCTAAAAAGGCATCCAGCCCAACAATGAGATAAAGCTCGATATCCTCGGGCAGAATCGACTTAAAATGGCGAACCGTGTCGATGGTATATGAAGGCCCGGAACGTTTCAACTCAACATCAGAAACCGCAAAGTCAGGATGGTTCGAAAAAGCAAGGCGTATCATCTCTATGCGGTCTCCGGCCTCCACCAGGCTGTCCCGCTCTTTGTGTGGTGGAAGTGCCGAAGGGATAATAAAAATTTTATCCAGACCAAATCCCTTTTTAACTTCCTGAATAACCTGGATATGTCCTAAATGAATCGGATTAAACGTACCGCCGAAGAGTCCTATGTATTCCAAAAGTTCTCCGTCAAATTCTTATCTGCCCATCCCCAAACACCACAAATTTGGTGGTTGTAAGTTCCTCCACTCCCATGGGTCCGAAGGCATGCAACTTTGAGGTACTGATGCCAATCTCAGCACCCAGCCCAAGTTCCCCACCATCATTAAAACGTGTTGAAGCATTTACCAAAACAACAGAAGAATCGACTTCACGCACAAAGCGCCTTGCCCTTTTGTAGTCACTAGTTACAATGGCTTCCGTATGGCTGGAACTATACCTTGTTATGTGCGAGACGGCCTGATCCATATCTTGAACCACTTTGACGGCAAGGACAAGATCAAGATATTCCTCCGGCCAATCCGCTTCGCCGGCCTTTACGGCATCGGGCAATATCCTGCATGTTTCAGCACAGCCTCTGATTTCAACACCGGCCTTTACAAAGCGCTTTGCCATTTGCGGCAGGAATTCCTGGGATATTGACCTGTGTACAAGCATTGTTTCCATGGAATTACATACTCCGGGGCGCTGAACCTTGGCATTGAAACAAATATTTTGGGCCATTTCCAGATCCGCTCCGTCATCTATATATACATGACACACACCTTTGTAATGTTTCAATACCGGTATGGTCGAATTCTCCACAACAAAACGGATCAATCCCTCACCCCCACGGGGGATAATGAGATCGATAAATTTCTCCTGATTCAAAAGAACCTTGACAGCTTCCCGGTCTCTGATGGGTACGACCTGGACGGTTTTTGCAGGAAGACCCGTTTCAGTCAATGCCTGGCCAATTATATCCGCCAGTGCCTGGTTTGAGTTTAAAGCCTCTGATCCGCCTCGGAGGATGACCGCATTCCCGGCTTTCAGACAAAGGCCTGCGGCATCTATTGTGACATTCGGACGGGATTCGTAAATTATGCCGATCACACCGAGGGGTATACGCATTTTATAAACTTCCAGGCCGTTGGGTCTCATCCATGCCCTGCTTGTGGAACCGACGGGATCATTAAGCTGTGAGACCTCCCTTAAACCTTTCGCCATGGATTTGACGGTTGCGTCTGTCACTGTGAGACGATCGATCATAGCATCCGACAGACCCATCTCTTTTGCCATGGCAAGATCCTTCTGGTTCTCTTCCCGAACATAGACTGCCAGGGCCTCAATTTTATCTGCAATTTTAAGTAAAACCTCATTTTTTTTGTTTGAAGGACATCTGGCAATCTCTTTAGAAGCAGCTCGGGCTTCTTTTGCCATCTCTATTATTGACGATTTAACAGACATATAACTTCCCCTTTAACAAACTATTTATATACAAGCTGTTACAAATGTATCAATGTAGCCCATTCATAAACGTACGTAATAAGCATTCAGGTGATCTGGTTTTTAAGCGGATTATCTGAATGCGACAATCTTCTTTAAATTATCCCTGTGAATAACATCATCATAAAGCTTATACCCGAGACGTTTTTTAATCTGGTTGGATTTAAGTCCCATGATCTTGCGAATATCGGTTGAGCTGTAGTTTACAAGTCCGGTGCCCAGTGTCTCATGATCACCTTTTCTGAATTCCACCGGGGCACCCACACCGAAATCCCCTTCTACACTGACGATACCGCTGGGCAGAAGGCTTTTGCCTCTGTTCATAATTGCAGCGGCAGCACCGTCATCGACTATAAGAACCCCTTTGGGTTTCAACGTAAAGGCTATCCAGCATTTTCGGCTTTTCAGCTTTTTCTCTTTGGGCACAAAAAAGGTTCCGGACTCTTTGCCGGAAAAAAGTTTTTTCAGTATATCGGGTTTTCCGCCATTTGCGATAATCATTGGAATTCCGGCTGCAGTAACCTTTTTGGCGGCCTTTATCTTGCTGAGCATGCCTCCTGTACCAAGAGCCCCCGGGATATCCCCGGCAAATTTTATAATATCTTCTTTGATAGTGGACACAACCGGAATCAGTTCCGCATCAGGGTTGGCACGGGGGTCTTTGGCGTATAGACCGTCAATATCTGTTAGATTGATCAGAATATCCGCATCCATCAGTAGTGTAATCATTGCCGCAAGGTTGTCATTATCTCCGAATTGAATTTCTTCGATCATCACGGTATCGTTTTCATTAACAATCGGAACAATATACCATGACAACAGCATTAATATGGCATTGCGGGCATTCAAGTATCTTTTTCGGTTGTTAAGATCATCGCCGGTAAGCAGGATCTGGGCTACTTGTTTATGATCCCGCGCAAAAGCCTTTTCATATTCCATGATAAGCCCGGCCTGGCCCACGGCAGCAACAGCCTGCCGTTTTGGAATCTCATCGGGCCTTTTGTCAAGGCCTACTTTCTTTACACCCGATGCCATAGCCCCGGAAGAGACAAGAATAACCTCCAGTCCACCGTCAATCAGACGACATATCTGCCTGCTGATGGATCGGATCGCTTTTAAATTCAATCCCTGGTCCTCGGTTAGAACATTGCTGCC
>JAFDBA010000129.1 GCA_019313505.1 Deltaproteobacteria bacterium | reverse complement strand
GCAAGTACTAATAATTCTTATCTGGAAAGTGAAAATCGCTTTATAATCTTCTGTTAAGTCCTGTGCGATTTCAACAACGCCTAGTACCGGACCGGATATACGTGAAAGCGGCTGTTCTGCGCGCAGGGGCGCAAAAGTAACTAATTTACTGTTTTGCGAAAATCCCAGAAACATATCGACCCAATTGCCCTTTTGAAAAAGTTTTGAAGTTGACTTGCCTGAAAGTGCATTCTGATAGCCTTTGCCTCCGGCATCTTTTTTGCCTATCACAGATTGATCAAAGCTATAAGAAATTATGTTATTCATATCGTAAATGTTGACCATATCGACTTTGAAGCTGTGAAGTGTGCTTCTGACGACCTTGTCCATACGTTCAAACTGGTTTTTGTTACTGAGCTGAATCTTGCCAAATTTTAGTGCGACAGGAATTATGAACTGTAAAAAGACCTGATGGTTCAAATTTTCTATCAGAAGGTGGGCGTAGTCCTCACTTTTTTTCTGCTGCATGGTCCTTGCCAGATGCGTGTTAAGTAAAGAGAGGACTAACGTTCCAATAAATATTACAATAAGACTTGTAAAAGTAAAGTATTTGACAAGCCTAAACGGCTTGATTTTTTCTTCTGATGAATGGGTGTCCATAGATAAAGGTTGACGGTCTCGTAAAAAGTCAGATTTTGATGGCAAAGTAAAAAGCTCCAAATTCAAAGTGCGCAAATTCCGAGGAACAAAGCGTACATATAGGGGTTCAATTCAAGGCTGTTGATAAATCCCCTTTGGTCCCCCATTTGCAAAAGGTGGAAGATTATATTTTCCCCTTTAACAAAGGATGCAACGCAACGCAGAAGTTGGACTTTTTACGAAGCCATCATATATGGAACCTGATCATTAAAGTCAAGATAATGCTTTATTTCCAGGGACACTATAACAAAGCTCACATCAATAATATGGTACCTAACCATGTGTTTTGATAGAATTGCACATATTTTGACGTTTCTTATCATACTATATATAGTAACTTTATTAAACAAACCACAAAATAAAGTAATTAGTTAAAATTTATCTATAATTATATATAAAAGTTCTTGAACTTTATGATAATTTAAAATAATATAAAGCAAAGATTTGGTTAAAATGAAGTTTGTCTTTCTTTTTTATTAAATTCAATTATTTTTTGACAAAGTTTCAATAAGGTGTTTTGATGAAAGCTAACTCGTTAAAAGAAATTAGAGAATCTTTACTGATGAGCAAGACCGAACTTGCCAGAAAGGCAAACGTATCTCCCATTACGATTGCACGCATAGAAAAAGGCATGCTTTGCCGCCTGGAAACTCAACGAAAGATTATTTTGGCCCTTGGTTTCAGCCTCTCTGACAAAAACAAAATATTTGGCGATTAATAGCATATCATGATTTTTGGAAAAAAAACTCATCTTATTGGCCTTGATATAGGTTCCAAAACTATCAAGATTGCTGAAATAGTTGATAAAAAAACAAGTTGCATCTTTAAAAATTTTCACACGATTAATATTGAACCGGGGATAATCGAGGAAGGTGTTATTAAGGATCCTGAAACTGTTTCTGCATCTATCCGTAAACTCTATAAAGAAGCAAAACTGAAAGAAAAGAATGTTGCCATCTCCATCGGGGGTTACTCGGTAATTGTCAAAAAGATCAATGTTCAAAACATGACGGAAGATGAGCTGCAAGAGACGATCCATTTTGAAGCGGAACAGTATATTCCGTTTGATATAAGCGATGTTAATCTGGATTTTCAAATAATAGGGGAAAGCGAACACAACCCAAATCAGATGAGTGTTCTTCTGGTTGCAGCCAAAAAGGAAATGGTTAACGAATATATAAATCTGGTCCAGATGACCGGGCTTAATGTCCGCATAATAGATGTTGATGCTTTTGCCCTCCAAAACATCTTTGAATTTAATTATGATTCAGGAGATGAAAATATTGCACTTATTGATATTGGAGCCAGCAAAACATCATTGAACATACTGAAAGATAATTCTTCTGTATTCATGCGCGATGTTTCCCTTGGATGCGGACAGATAAATGAAAAGATTGCTTCCCTTGTAGAGTGTTCTTTGGCGGAAGCTGAAGATATTAAACACGGTGGACAATCAGATATAATTTCCCCTGAAGATTTGGTTGAAATTGTTTCATCAGTGGTAACCGACTGGTGTACTGAAATAAAGCGTGCTCTTGATTTCTTTTACTCTACATTTCCTGAAGATCAAATAACAAAGATTATTCTTAGCGGCGGCGGTGCAAATATTAGGGAGTTTCGTCAACTTCTGGCAGTTGAAACATCAACTGACGTCGAAGTTATAAATCCTTTTCAAAACTTTTCCATCGACAGCGACCGTTTCGATTCTTCTTATCTTGAACAGATAGCTCCCCAGGCTGCTATATGTATGGGTCTTGCAATAAGAAAAATTGGTGATAAATGATACGAATCAATCTGCTACCTTATCGAGCAGCACGTAGAAAAGAGAACATTCGCAGACAGATCAGTATATTTTTCTTCTCTTTTTTACTGGTTTTTGTCATCGGGCTCTTTTATAATATGAGATTGCAAAAAAAAATCGACAATTTAAATACAAAGATAAAAAATAATAAAATAATGTTGGCCAAATTTGAAAAACAAGCAAAAGAAGTAGATAGAATAAAAAATGCGTTTAACAATTTAGAAAAAAAGACAGGAGTTATCAAAAATCTTGAGATAAAACGCAAAGCCGCCGTCTGTCTGCTGGACAACATGACAAAGGTGGTTGCCGAACACATGTCAATTCCCGGATCAGACTTATTGTCAGACAAGGATAACACACCGGTTAAGCGATTATGGTTCACCAATTTTCAAGCAAAAGGAAACAATGTCGGCATCAAAGGGATTGCCATGGATAATAAAACTGTAGCCGATTTTATGACCCGTTTAGAAAATTCAAAACTTTATAAAAATGTAAATCTGAAAACCCTTAAACAACAAAAAATAACTAAATTAAATTTAAAAAACTTTGACATTACTTGCATTAAAATTTCTTTGAATAATACGGAAAGTAAAAAATAAAAATTGCTCCACACAGGGCAAAAAAACAATGAAAAAGATCGAGATTTCCAAATTCACAGAATTGCTCCTAGAAAAAATCGATAAAATCGGTAAGCTTTCAAGGCTTTACAGAATTTTGATATGTTTGGGGATCTTTTCGATGCTTATTGGGCCCTTTGTCTATTTCTCTTATCAGCCTAAAGTTAAGAAAATTGACGAATTGAAACAAGAACAAGAAACTCTGAAAACAAGGCTTGTCAGAGCGAAAGCAAAGGCAAGACAGCTCAAACATTTTCAGGATAAGTTGAAAAAGGCACAAACGGAATTTAAAATTGCCGTGAAAAAACTCCCCGAAAAAAAAGAAATACCTTCTTTGCTGTCAAGCATTTCCCGATCCGGTCGGGATGCCGGCCTGGAATTTTTGTTATTTGAGCCCAGAGATGAACGCACCAAAGAATTTTATGCTGAAATTCCTGTATCCATAATAGTTACGGGTAACTACCATAAAACCGTCCTTTTCTTCGACAAGGTTGCACGGTTACATCGGATCGTCAATATAGACGATATTAAAATGATCGCAACAAAGGGAAGCGGTGACCTTAGAACATCATGCACTGCTGTGACTTATAGGTTTGTGGAAACGAAACCCAATAAGGCATCAAAAAAAAGAAAATAAAAAGCAGCCATAGATCATGGATCAAATAATTGTCATAATGCGCAGTTTCATCTGTTTCGTCTGTTTCTTTTCTCTAGTTATAGGTTGTGATAAAAAAGCTGAGCCACCTCAAAAAGCCAGGGAAGTTACCAGAAAAATCATTGTTGCCAAAAAGGATGATCTTTCGAAATCTGTCTCAAAACAAGAAACTGTTAAACCCACACCAAAAGCCGTACCTGGTATTTCAAAGAGCAAGGCCGGTGTGTCAAACGATAAACTGGTTGCTTTGGTATCCACGACAACTCAAAAAATTGAAACATCGAAAATAACCGACCTTTACAACCCTGAAGGAAAACTTGATCCATTTGCACCATTGATCAAGGAAAAACCTGTAAACTTACCGGTTAAGCATGGGAAAGCAGTTCGGCGTAAGCTACTCACCCCCCTTGAAAAACTCGATTTAAGCCAGCTCAAACTTGTTGCAATATTACGCGCTCAAAGCGGGAACAAGGCCATGGTGGAAGAAGATTCGGGAAAGGGGTATGTAATAAAGAAAGGTATGTACATCGGGATACACTCTGGCAAGGTAGCAAAAATATTGTCGGACAGGATTATTATTGAAGAAGAGGTTGAAGATATTTACGGTAAAATTTCTGTCCAAAAAAAAGAGATAAAATTGAAACCTCCTGGAGAAGAATAACATGAATGGTATTGTCAAGAAATTGTCAAAGATTGGAGCTATTATCTTATTTTTGGGAATGTTGATGACGGTTTTGGCTGGGTGTGTGTCAAACACCATGGCAGTTAAAGAAACAAAAAAGGATGCCGACCAATCTTTTGAACCCAAGTGCATAACCGACATAAGTGCAAGGGAGGACCTAAAATCGTCTGTAATATGGATTAGGGCAAACCGGCTGCTTACCTACACTTCGGTCAAACAACCTTTCCCTCTGGGGGTTTTACTTTATTTTCCTGAAACTGCTCTGGGCTACATCAATACTGTCGATGTACCGGACAGTGACATCGTGAGTTCAATCAAAGCTTCTGAAGTAACAACCAAGGGACATACATCTCGAGTTGAAATCTTATTAAAAAAAGACGCTTCTTATGAAGTAACCAGAGAAGATACGGGCCTTAAAATATCATTTAAAAAGGAATCTGGAGTTCCAGTTTCTACCGATACAAAATTAGAGAGAAAAGAAAAATCAAAGGATAAATCGAAAAATGTCAAGGAACAGCCGGCCGCATCTGAACAGGAAAAATTAGTTACGAAAACCACAGCCAATAAAACTGTTGAACCTCAAATTAAAAAAGACAAACCCGCTTGGATTAACCGGATAGATTTTTCAGGTGAAGAAGGCGGCAAATCGACAATTATTATAGGAACCACAACACCGGTCACATACGACCTAAAAAAGATCGATGATAAAAAACTCCTGCTCAATCTTTATAATACAAAGCTTCCGGAATATCGCCGGCGTCCATTGATTACCACACGTTTTCAAAGCGCTATTGATCGTATAACACCGGTTCAGACACCGGTCATGAAAGATACCTCTCAGGTTACCATTGAATTGCGAGAATCCGTGCCCTATTTTGTGGAACAGACCGATGATCTTCTGTTGCTCCATTTTGAAGCTTCTTCAATATCTCCCAGGCCCCTTGATAAAGCCAAACTTCCATTATGGAAAAAGGTTATGACACAGCCGGTCGCCGATACGGGAGCAAAACAGGAAAAAGCCGGCAATGAAGTGACTCATGTTGAAGCTCCTCAAGTAAAACACTCAACACCCCACGGTTCTGAATCAACCCGGTCATTAGCAGAAGAAGCCGCTTTGGGTGGTGCTTATGATATTGAACGCCAAAAAACCACTGATACAATTACGGGTATAAAAAGATCTCTCGATTTTTACCGAACGGAGACTGAAAAGAAATATGTCGGGGAAAAAATCGCGGTTGATTTTTTTAGAACCGATATTAAAAATGTATTTCGCATTATGCGGGAAGTCAGCGGAGAAAACTTTGCCATTGACAAGGATGTAACCGGAGAGGTTACGATGAGCCTTGAAAAACCCATACCGTGGGACCAGGTTCTGACTCTGGTCCTGAAGATGAACAAACTTGGTTTAGTATATGAAGAAGGCATAATACGGGTTGCTACCCTTAAAACTCTGGCAAAGGAAGAAGATGAAAGAAAAGCAAAGTTAGCGGCAAAGCGGGACGCCGAAAATGAGGAGGAACTGATTACTGTATTTATGCGGATCAGCTATGTGGAAGCTATAGAGATCGGCAAGCATCTTGTGGAAAACGGAGAGTTTAACAATGATCAGGGAAATAGTAAATTCAACCCCACACGCGGCAAAGTCAGCATTGATAAAACAAACAACATGATTGTCATGTCGGATGTGGCACGATCCATTAAACGAGCCAAGGAAATCGTTAAAAAACTCGACCGGGTAACCCCACAGGTTCTCATTGAAGCCAGAATCGTCGAAGCCAGCAATAACTTCTCACGGGAGCTGGGAGTGACTCTATCAGGAAGTTATGGTCCGGTGGGCAACACATATACTCGAGATTTTTCTTTTTTGGCAACCAATCCGCCAACATCCAGTCTTGGAAGTTTGGGTATTAATTTCAGCAAGCTGACCGGCTCGCCATGGACGTTGGACGCTACCATAGCGGCGGCTGAAAGTGAGGGGCAGGTTAAGATAATCTCTTCCCCTAACATTTTAACACTCGACAATAAAATGGCGATGATCAAACAGGGCACAGCCTGGCCGTATAAAAAGCTGGATGCTGATGGGAATACAATAACAGAGTGGAAAGACATCGCCCTTGAGCTGGAGGTTACACCGCATGTGACCCCTGACAACCGTGTTTCAATGGAAATTTCAGTAAAAAATAATGAAGTCGGT
>JAFDBA010000128.1 GCA_019313505.1 Deltaproteobacteria bacterium | reverse complement strand
GTCCTCAAAATATTCTGATCTCACACCTAATGAAATTCGAGTTGCCGGGTTTGTTAAGGATGGCAAGACAACTAAGGAAATAGCTGAATTGTTGAATTCCTCCACAGGTACCATCGATTTTCACCGCAATAATCTTAGAAAGAAACTTGGCCTCCGAAATACAAAAACAAACCTAAGGTCCTTCCTTTTGGCCCTCACATAATATAAGTTTTAGCCTTATATTAAGCCTATAGTTTTTAGCCCTTTACTTTTCGATTATTTATTGAAAAGTTACACTTTAAAATCAGAACCTTAATTACCCCATTAAACCTTGAGCTAAGCTGAAGGTCCAGGTTTTGTTATGCGGATAGGTTGAGTGCATATTATTTTTACCCCTTTTTTTACACATGTAGCTCAGGCACAAAGATTTCACAGAAAAAAGGGGACGGCGCGCCATAGGGTTCCGGATCCCAAGAGACCGAATATGATAGACGTCGCAAAAAGATAAAAGATGGAATTTTATTTGTAGGCTTCGATCATAGACAACAAAACGACCCTAACTACAGTGGGCCTGAAAGACGAAGCGGTATTGATAGAAGGAAAAACAAATTGCTCAAAGCAGGCAATCAGGAACCAAAGGCACCGGTTGTTCACCCGATTCATAGCTTAGACGACTAATTCGATACATTGGGTTGACACACGGGGCTGACAAAACAATATGCTTTGCAAATAAATTCAACTTCAAGCGGGATGATAAAATTTGGTTAAAACAGGTGATAAAGAGGATAAGTTAATGAAAAAAGTTTATGTAGACGATACCAACCAAGCAACTATAATCTGTCCCAAATGCGGATTTGAGAAAAATACAGATGTAACGAATTTCAAGAATACTCAAAAAAAACTAATAGCCAAATGCCGATGTGGCGAAGTTTTTCAGATCACCTTGGGATTTCGAAAGCATTACCGTAAGAAAGTCCGGCTCCATGGTGAATACTTTGTCCAGGGGAGAGATGAAAAAGGAGAAATAATCATTGAAGATATTTCAGAGAGCGGAATCCGATTCGCAAGTCTTAAGCCACATTATATTTCCAGAAGTGATACAGTTGAATTGAAATTTACTTTAGACAATCCAATGAGAACGGAAATCCACAAACTAATCAAAATAATATGGATCATCGATTGCAATGTCGGTGCACAGTACATTGATCCAAAATCACTTGAAAAGGATTTGGGCTATTATCTTCAAACATAATTTGATGTTTATGAATAGATTCCTTAAAGTCATTTACTTTATAGGCCCCTTTTTTGTTGTTATTTCCGCGATTCTCTTGCCGGGATTGGTTGGGTCATTCACGCAATAATTCTTATGACCTCCTTTACATTCAATGGTTTATCCTTTGAAACTTTTCTGATTATTTCATCCTAACATTACCACAAAATAGTGTGTAACATGTCAGAAAATGGCACTTTTACGACCAAAAATGTCCAATGCTTTTGGTATGTGGAATGACTGGTACAAGCTAACCTATTGATTTTATTCATCGTTGTATTTGCTCAAATGGCTATTTTAACTTTTGTACGATTTTTGCATAACATAAACGGAACAGAGTAAAAAATACTTGAAAACAAACTCCATTCAAGACAGCTGAAAATCTTACAAATTCTTAAATAGCAGTACAAAGGGATGTTGTTAAATTGGGTGAATTTTAAACAAAAATATTTTTAATTATAGACAGATAGAGTTTCGACACAGGGTCCGCGGAACAATAAAATTGTTATGTGGCGAATCCATAGATGTTGAAGGAATGATTGTGAGGAAAAAACGAGTTGATATTTATAGGAATGTTAACATTCCTATATTGAAGAATATTTTAATGAGAGAACAACAACAAATTGATCATAATCACGATTAAAGCCTGCAATATTAAGGAGTAGACTTGACATTTAAAGCAAGAAGAAAACATCCGAGATTCAAAACAAACGACCCCATATCTTATGTTTGTATAGATAATAATGGCAACCGAATAAGTGAGGGAAAAGGAAAGGCCATAAACGTAAGTAAAGGGGGAATCCTTATAGAAACTCAGGACTTGTTTAATTGGCAAGATATTCTATTACTGGGCATCGATCTTAAAGATAAATCTGTTAGTGTTAAAGGTAGGGTCGTTTATTGCAATACAGATGATTCCGGAATGGTTCAAACTGGAATCGAGTTCCTTGAAACCGGGGAAATCATTCTGACGGAGGAAATGACCATTGAACCTTGGAAGTGTCCTGAATGTGGCCAGAAGAACGATGGGCTCTCAACCCATTGCATAAGGTGTGATTATACGGATGAAGCGTTCATAGAAGTACAGAGAAAATTGGCTTCAGAAAGTATTAAGAAAACTCGAAAACAACAAAAAAAACTTATATTGACTTATTTAATTGCTACCCTTGCTATAATCGTCGTAGGCACGTTTTTGGGTTTGATTGGGGTATTGCCGCGGTTTTGATTGATGTGAAAGCACTAAAATCAAAACGATTATCATGCAAAATAATATAGAAAGGCAGATGTATGAGAAACGATAACAAAATTTATGTTTGGCAAAACAATAAGGACCGCCGGGAGAGAGTTATAGATGGAATCGTGGTTGAGGATTATGATCGCAGGCAGAAAGACGATCCCAATTACAGCGGACCTGAAAGACGTAACGGTGAGGATAGAAGAAGCGTAAAAGATGAGAAAATAATCATGGTGGTTACAGACAACCCCGACGATGAACGGTTGGTACTTGGTGCATTTCAAAAAAATAATATTGTAAACAAAGTGGTGGTTGGAAGGGATGGGGCCGCAGCACTTGACTATTTGTTTGGCTCTGGGATTTATGCAGACCGTGATGCGAGCAAAATGCCTCACGTTATTTTGTTGGATTTGAATCTTCAAAAGATAGATGTCTTGGAAGTATTAAGGCGTTTGCACAATGATGAACGGACGAATCTGCTTCCTTTGGTTGTTTTTATTTCATCCGAGGATGACCGGGATTTAACTGATTATTACCAGTTGGGGGTCAATAGCTTTATACGTAAGCCAACGGACCCTGCACAATTTGATGAAATTATTTGCCAATTGGATCAGTACTGGCTGGTTTTGAACGAACCCCCGCCACAGGAGAAAGAATTTAGGAATAAACCCATTCGCGTATTGATCGTTGAAGACTCTGATGATGACGTCTTGCTGCTTGTACGCCAATTGAAGAAAGATGGCTATAGGCCAATTTATGATCAGCTTGACACGGCTGAAGCCATGCGTAAAGCCTTAGAAAAACAAACATGGGATGTTATCCTATGCGATAATTCCATGCCCGGTTTTAGTGCGTTTGATGCGTTGGGTATATACAAGGAGAATAAACTCGATTTGCCATTCATCATTGTAACAGGTGCGATTGCGCATAAAAATGCAACTGCGATTATGGAGGCGGGTGCACATGATTACATATTGAAAAACGATCTTGCTGAACTTTCCCCTGCTATTGATCGTGCATTTTCTATGTTGAAGAATCGGCAGGAACAATAGTGTCTGAAGGCAAGGGCGATCTTTGCCTTGTCTCTTCCTCTATCAATCCCCTTTTTATTTATCTCAAATTTTTCAAAGTTCGGTCGAATCATCACACTTATTGAGCGGGAAGCTGACTGAGCTCCAAAATGATATTTTGATAGGAAGTAGTTACCTGAAAGACTTCTATTCGGTTTTGATACCCAAAAGTACGAAGTTTTTTTAAATTATGAAATAAATTTCATAATTATCGGCAAGCATCAATAACAATTTTTAACTGGATAATATTATTGTGTGAGATAACTATTTATTATCCTTGAAAATATGTTTATCAGAAAGATTTTGGTACGATTTTTGCTTTAAATAGCTTTAAACCTCTTTGTAATCATTAGGTATTTGGAAATAATTATCGCCCTGCTACTGCAAGGACCTAAAGATCCTTGATTGGAGGAGATATGAGACGTGATTTAAAAACTTATGTATGGATGAAAGATATAGAACGTCGGAAGAAAGACAGGCGTAAGAAAGTTGTGGATGGAATAATAATTAAGGATTATGACCGCCGAAAAGAGGAAGAAAAGGATGAACGCTATATCGGTGTAGGAAGACGTAGAAGTGAAGATAGAAGACGTGAAAAAGATAGGAGGCGGAAATAATTTAATTTGTCCTGCTTTACTCCCTCTGCGATTGATTATTCTACCTAATATCCATTATATTATAATTCAATGAAAACTCCCTTACCCAAAAATAACCATAACTTCAGATCGTTAAAGGTTTCTGAATTAGATCCGGCAGTTTTTTCTTATGGCCTGCCGTCGGCCATCAGTCCTTCTGTAAAGTATATTTTCTTCCTACACGGAAAGATTGCAGAAAAGCATGGCCCAAATGGCATACACCCTTGCTTCGGGATTTATGATTATCATGGTATTGTGAACTCCTTTGCAAAATGTGGATTCACAGTGATCAGTGAAATTAGACCCCAAGGAACCAAGCTCGATAAATATGCGGGAAAGATAGCAAGGCAGGTTAAGTCTCTTCTGGCGAATAGCATACCTCCGGAACAAATCACCGTTGCTGGATTTTCTAAAGGCGTTACAATTGCGCTTTTAGTTTCGTCCAAACTAAAAAATCCAGGAGTAAACTTTGTGATGATGGGCCTTTGTGGTCATAATGGAGTTCGTCTTCGGAAACACTATAATAAACTCCTATACCAGTCAGTTCAATTCATGCAAGGGCGCTTCCTTTCTATATATGATGTCTTTGACAAAAAATGTGAAGTTAGTCAGAGGATATTAAAAAATGGTTCAGCTAACATCACATTCAAGGAAATTAGGGTAAAGAATGGTTTGGGGCACAGTCTGTTTTACCGACCAAGAAGAGACTGGATTGAACCTATAGCGGCATGGATCAATCAAAGACATTAACTGTCCTGAACGATACTTCATTCGACAGGGCCAGATTTTTTTAGATGTCAATGACAATAAAAGAAGCAATGGCTCTGAGAATTATTCCCCAACCTTTGATCTCTGCAATCTATACGTAACAAAATGGCCTTCAATGGTTGTGATATCATGCTTCCAGGTGATGTGTTAGACCTCCTTTAGAGACGATTATTTTGTATGGATCGGCAAAGAAGTTGTTTAAGAAGTCCGGGGGTAGTAATAAATAATAATAGTATCATCTCCAATCCCCACAAATACAACCTTCGCAATAACTTCACTTTGTTCAGAAGCAAATCATAAAAGAAAGCCATAAAATCGTTGTGGCGTATGGTATGATCCGAGGATGTTGGACAAGGGAATGGTGTTGTGACTATTACTATTTTATCATTACAATCCGCAGTTGGCAGGTCGTATAGGGAATCTTGAGTTTAGGTTTCTTATACTACAGGATATTATTACTATTCTATCTTGTGATTTCCCCTTTAATAAAACACTCCGGCTTCTTGAACAATGTATTGAATACGACCTTTCAGGTCGTGTCAATCCTTAGAGGTTAGACCTCATGCTCAAATAATTTTTGTGTCTCTTCTAATTTAGGAAGTCTTTTCTTTGAGTGACCAGTAATATATTTATGAAGAACGCTTGACATCAAAGTCTGGTAAGGAAGGCCCTCCTGGAGAGCTCTTTTCTGTATGTTGACAAGATCTTTTCCTGACATTCGGATATTAACTCTTTTATCTTTTCGGAAAGTGGCTTTGGCATATTCTTGATAGCGCTTAGCTTCCTTTTTGAAATTCGGAATCGATTTCCATTCTCCCCGTTCAACAGATTCAAGTATTTTTTTTACTTTTTATTTAATTTCATCTAATTCCTCTGATGCAGAAAAATTTTGTATTATCTCATGGAACTTATTACTATAATTCTGAATCCATACAAAATGGCTTGCAATCCCATGGAGAGTCGCTTAGACTCTAAAAATAATTTTATCCGCTTTTTCCCAATATTTCATTATATCATTATTCTATAACAGTAGGAAAAATCATTACCGTCATGAACCATACAAAAAAAGCTGTTGTTCTTTCAAGCGGGGGAATTGACTCCACCACTGTCATGGCCATTGCAAAGAATGAGGGTTTTGAAATCCACAGTTTGAGTTTTTTTTATGGGCAGCGTCACGCCGTTGAACTTGAAGCTGCCCAAAAAGTAGCGGACTCCCTGGATGTGGCAAAACACCTTGTAATAAATATTGATTTAAAGAAAATAGGCGGTTCATCCCTTACAGATGACATGGATGTGCCCAAAGCCAGGGATGAACTCACCATGTCACGGAAGATACCTGTTACGTATGTTCCGGCAAGAAATACCATCTTCCTTTCCTACGCCCTGGCGTGGGCCGAGGTTCTCGAATCATCCGACATTTTTATCGGTGTTAACGCCATAGACTACAGCGGATACCCGGATTGCAGGCCCGAATATATCGACGCATTTGAACGAATGGCCAATCTTGCCACAAAAGCGGGTGTGGAAGGGATTACAAAAGTCAAAATAAGAACACCACTTATCCGGTTAACCAAAGCTCAGATTATTAAAAAAGGTGTCAAATTAGGAATCACCCACAGCTGTTATGACCCCTCGCCACAAGGTCTTGCATGCGGTCTGTGTGACAGCTGCTTTTTAAGAAAAAAAGGGTTTAAAGAAGCTGGGGTGGATGATCCGACAAGATATATTTAATGCCTGAACGAAAACTGTCTTTTTCGCCACCAGGCGCCAAGACACTAAGAAAGAATAACAAAATAAATATATCCTTTGTGTCTTTGTGCCTTTGTGGCAAATATTTTTAGTTCCGGCTTGTCCGGGTTGGGTTTGGCTTAATTGGTTCAATCCACAAATTAAAACCAACAAGGATTAAAATCATGTCAGAAAAAGGTATTGTATTCTTTCCGGAAAGTTATATCGAGGCAACACCCGAAGATTACGGGTTAGAGTCCTATGAAGAAGTTTTCTTTCCCGCACA
>JAFDBA010000127.1 GCA_019313505.1 Deltaproteobacteria bacterium | reverse complement strand
ATGAATTCGACTTTTTACGAATTCAACAAGATAACATCTCGTTAACTTTTGTCAAACATATAGTCGAACTGATAACCAATCGTTGGAATTAAGCCTAATAAAGGCCTTGACAATATCGATCGGAACACTTAATTTTCGGCATTCGAGTATATGCTCATAAAGAGAGCGTTTTTCAAAGGTCTCAAAGGATTGTTATGGTAAGACCAAAGAAACATCGCATGGTGGCTTTTAACCCTGACATAAGCTACTTCAAGCCAAGAGGCATTCCCATGCGCGACCTTTCCGAAGTGCGCCTTACGGTTGATGAACGCGAAGCCTTAAGGCTTGCGGATCTTTTGGGTATGTCCCATGAAGAAGCAGGGAGACAAATGCATGTTTCCAGGGCCACTTTTGGACGGATTATCCAGCAGGCCAGAAAGGTTGTTGCAGATGCTCTGATTAACGGGAGGGCCATAAATGTTGAAGGGGGTAATTTTAAAATGATTAGCGAATCCCGAATATTCAGGTGCCGCAAATGCAGTCACAAATGGGAGGAATCTTGGGGCACCGGAAGGCCTGAAAGCTGTCCCAAGTGCGATCATGAAGATTTTTATAGGTGCAGAATTTAGATAAAATTGTGATAATGGTTGAAAAGGTTGTTATACATTAATTGCTATTCGCAGATAGTGCCTGAACGAAAACTGTCTTTTCCGCCAATATCTGTGTCAGACTCAAATTTTAATCCTCGAAATACTACCCGTATTACTGTGGTTAAAATTTTCGTTTTTCTTGATCTTAACGAAAAATCCTAATTTTCGTTCGGGCACTGGATGGGAGATAAGAATTATGGTACAAATTCATGAAAATGTTGATGATGCTCAAAAGAAGAAAAAGGAACAGACGGAACAGGATGCTTCTGTCGATAGATCTTTAAAAAAGATAAAAAACAAACTCATTGTCTTGAGCGGCAAAGGGGGTGTGGGCAAGACCAGCGTCTCTGTTAACGTAGCCATTGCACTCGCCAACAAGGGTTTTAATGTGGGGATTATGGATGTTGATTTGCATGGTCCCGACGTGCCGAGGATGCTAGGGTTAAAAGGGATGCTGGGTATGAGCAAAAATAATAAACTGGATCCCATGAAGTATTCGAATAACCTGAAAGTAGTTTCAATAGAATCACTGATCGCAAGCAAAGACGATGCAATTATATGGCGGGGACCGCTCAAATATTCTGCCATACGGCAGTTTATCGGAGAGGTTGAATGGGGTGAGCTGGATTATTTAATTATCGATTCCCCTCCCGGAACAGGTGATGAACCGTTGACTGTTGCCCAGACAATTTCCGATGCTAAGGCAATTATCGTTACCACACCGCAGGAGGTGTCACTGGCGGATGTTCGGAAGTCGATCAGTTTCTGTAGAACCTTAAAAATGGAAATCATCGGTCTTGTTGAGAATATGAGCAGTTTTATCTGCCCTCACTGCAACAAAATGATTGATCTGTTTGGTTCGGGAGGTGGAGAAAAGACCGCCATTGCCGCTGGAATCGAGTTTCTGGTGAGGATTCCGTTTGATCACAATGTTGTGTCATGCGGGGACAACGGCATCTCTTTGCAGGAAAAATATTCGGATTCCCATGCAAGCAAGTCATTTGTGGAGCTTGCGGAAAAAATATCTAAGTAACCTGAAATTGACAATCTCGTAAAAAGTCCGATTTAGACGGTTTCGTAAAAAGTCACGAATTCAACTATAAATGGGACTTTTTACGACGCCATCAATATTGTTATGATCAAAAAGAAGCCTAATATTCAAGTAAATATCGGGGGAGTAAAACTAAGGAACCCTGTAATGACGGCATCCGGAACCTTCGGATATGCCAGTGAGTTTGAAGAGCTTATTGATTTAAATCGTCTTGGGGCCATTATTGTAAAGGGCTTGTCCCTTGAACCATCCAGAGGGAACCCTCCACCGAGAATCGTTGAAACACCGTGCGGCATGCTGAACGCCATTGGCCTTGAAAACTTGGGTCTGGAAGCATTTTTGAAAGAAAAATTACCGTTTTTAAAAATGATTGACACCCCGGTGCTTGTAAACATCTATGGGAAAAATATAGCAGATTATGCTGAACTGGCATCACGCCTTGAAGATGTTGAAAAGATAGCCGGAATTGAATTAAATATTTCATGCCCAAATGTAAAGTCCGGCGGAGCAGCATTCGGTGCCTTTCCGGAATCCGCTGCCCAGGTTGTCAGGGCGGTTAGAAAGAGCACGACCAGACCCCTTATGGTCAAGCTTTCTCCTAATGTAACTGATATTACTGAAATCGCCCGCAGTGTGGAAGGAGAAGGTGCCGATTCGATCTCTCTGATCAACACCATAACCGGTATGGCCATAGATATTGAAACCCGGCGTCCAAAGCTTGCCAACATAACAGGGGGGCTTTCCGGCCCGGCAATTAGGCCCGTTGCCCTCCGAATGGTCTGGCAGACGGCTCAAGTCGTAAAAGTTCCGGTAATAGGTGTTGGCGGAATTATGACGGCAAAGGATGCGCTGGAGTTTTTGATGGCAGGTGCCGTGGCAATTCAGGTAGGTACGGCTAATTTTATAAACCCCCATGCCACAATAGATATCATTGAAGGCATAGAAGCATTTCTGATGGAAAGAAATATTTCTGACATAGCGGACATCATCGGCACCCTGAAATTATAAAATTTTGCCGAAGGGGCTTTTCAGCCCCTACAGCTTTTTTTAAAACAGGGTCAGGTCGTTGCCATCACCGGATTGGCTTTCAAATATTCCAGACGGTTAAGTCCGTTTACATAGGCCTTGGCACTGGCGGTGATGATGTCTGGGTCTGCTCCTCTGCCCAGTGCAGTTAGCCCCTCTTCGCTCAAGCGGACAGTGACTTCGCCCTGAGCATCCGTACCGCTGGTAATGGCGCTTATTGAAAACCTCAAAAGCTCTGATTCAGTTCCAGTCAGTTTTGCAATGCTGTCAAAAGCGGCATCAATGGGACCGTTTCCGTAACCTGCGCCCTGAACAGACCTTTCATTTATAGTAAGCTTAACGGTTGCCATGGGAATAACGGTTGTTCCACAGGTCACATGCAGATATTCCAGGCGGAAAATATCGGAGGTTTGCAGGATACCTTCGGTAACAATAACCTCCAGATCTTCATCTACAACATGTTTTTTCTTATCAGCCAGTTCCTTGAATTTTATGAAAACAAGATTTAATTCTTCATCGGAAAGGTCGTATCCCATATCTTTTAAATGTGACCGCAGGGCGTGTCTTCCGGAGTGCTTGCCCAGTACCAGCTTGCTGGCGCTGAGTCCGATGGTTTCGGGTTTCATAATTTCATAGGTCATGGGATTTTTAAGTACGCCGTCCTGATGAATTCCGGCCTCGTGGGCAAAGGCATTGGCTCCCACGATGGCCTTGTTGGGCTGAACCATGATACCGGTAATCATACTGACCAGCCGGCTTGTGGGATAAATAAGCTCTGTTTTGATATTGGACGACAGCGGCAGATAATTGGGCCTGGTGTGAATGGCCATGACAAGTTCTTCCAGGGAGGTATTTCCGGCCCTTTCACCGATGCCGTTGATTGTCACTTCTGCCTGTCTGGCACCGGCACTTATTCCCGCAATGGTATTTGCAGTGGCAAGACCCAAGTCATTGTGGCAGTGGATACTTACTACTGCCTTGCCTATATTGGGAGTATGGGTCATGACATATTTTATAAGCTCTGAAAATTCTTCCGGTATGGCATAGCCCACAGTGTCAGGAATGTTAATCGTTGTGGCACCCGCTTCAATAGCTGCTTCGAAAACCTTGCACAAAAAATCTCGATCACTCCGGGATGCATCTTCGGCTGAAAACTCGATATTGTCGGTAAAAGACCCGGCATATTTGATCGCTTCCACAGCGGTTTTGAGGACTTCGTCATTTGTCATGTTCAGCTTGTAGTGCATATGGAGGTCGGATGTGGCGATAAACGTATGGATTCTCGGTTTTGCGGCATGCTGGATCGCCCCCCAGGCTTGGTCAATATCTGCTTTGGAGGTGCGCGCCAGGGCGGCAACCTCGGTTTTTTTGAGTTTTCCAGCGATCTTTGAAACCGCATCAAAGTCGCCTTTTGAGGCTGCGGGAAATCCGGCTTCCAGCACATCTACACCCAGCTTCTCTAACTGTGTGGCAAGGCGCATCTTCTCTGGGGCATTCATGCTGGCACCGGGAGATTGTTCGCCGTCTCTTAATGTGGTATCAAATATAATTACTTGTTCTGCCATTATCTTACTCCTTTTTTTCAGGGTTATGGTGATATTTATAAATCTGTCCCTGTGACAACGAGTAAAATCCGAGTAAGCATATGCCGCAGGACAGGATAAAAAATTTGTCCCGCGGCATTGATTCCATTTTTTTTAATCAAGATTCCATTCCTTTTCATCGTCATTTGTTAGTGTTTTCCCATAGACAGCTTATAGTGGACACTTTCTGCCAGGGCATGCCAGCTCGCTTCGATGATATCCTCTGAAACACCGATGGTGCTCCAGACATTATCTTGATCCCGTGACTCTATAAACACACGAACCCTTGCTGCAGTTCCTTTGCGTCCATCGATGACTCTCACCTTGAAATCGATCAGTCGCATGGTTTCCAGCTCCGGATAAAATTTGTTCAGGGCCTTGCGCAGGGCGTTATCCAGGGCACTGACCGGCCCGTCACCCTCTGCGGCGGTGATTTCTTCCTGACCTTCCACGGAAATCTTAATGGTGGCGTGGGCGCTGCAGGGGCGATCAGCGTCCTTTTCGATGTGTACCCTGAAGGATTTGAGTTTAAACAGGGGCCGGTACTGGTCGGTAAACTTCTCTAACAAGATCTTGAACGATGCGTCGGCCACATCAAACTGGTACCCTTCCTGTTCCATGCGTTTAACTTCCGTAACGATTTTGCGACTGTCAAATCCGTTGGCACCCAGCTCGATACCGAGTTCTTTGGCCTTGTATTCAATGTTTCTTTTTCCGGAAAGATCCGATACCAGAACCCGGCGCTTGTTTCCCACCAGTTCAGGTTCCATATGTTCATATGCACGGGATACTTTCATGATCGCACTCACATGAATGCCCCCTTTGTGGGCAAACGCACTTTTTCCGACAAAAGGCCTGCTGTTTAACGGAATCATATTGGCGGTTTCGCTCACAAACCTGGAGAGAGGTTTCAGTTTCGCAATATTTTCTCGGGTAACACACTCACGGTTCATTTTGTAATATAGAATAGGTATGATAGATGTCAGATCCGCATTCCCGCATCTTTCTCCGTATCCGTTGATGGTTCCCTGGACCATAACCGCACCGGATTGAACGGCCTGGATGGAATTGGCCACGGCCAGGCCGCTGTCGTTGTGGGTATGAATGCCGATTTTAACCGGCAGCGCATCCGGTTTTGTATGGTATTTTTCGGTAAGCCGACGGCGAACCTCGTTTATTATCGATTCGATTTCAGACGGTAGGCTGCCGCCGTTAGTGTCACAGGGTACAATAAATTCCGCTCCGGCATCTATGGCGGCACATAAGGTTTCCAGGGCATAATCACTGTTTTCCTTGAATCCGTCAAAAAAATGTTCCGCATCGTAAACCACCTCGCGATCATTTTCTTTAAGAAAGGCAACAGATTCTTTTATCATGGCAAGGTTTTCTTTTAGGGTGTTGTTCATGACCTGCTTAATATGAAGATCCCACGTTTTTCCGAATATTGCTACCGCGGGGGTATTGGCTTTAAGCAACGCTATCAAGTTTGGATCGTCGGACGGGTCGATACCGGGTTTGCGTGTAGAACCGAAGGCCGTTATACGAGTATTTTTGAATTTTACTTTTTGCGCCAGATCGAAAAATTGCATGTCCCTGGGATTGGAGCCAGGCCATCCGCCTTCGATGTAATGTATACCGAAATCATCCAGCCGTTTGGCGATTTGCACCTTTTCCATGGCGGAAAAGTTTATATTTTCTCCCTGGGTTCCATCCCTTAAGGTGGTATCGTATAAGATGATCGGTTCCATGATGTAGTTCTCCTATAATATCATTATTAACAATTTATTTTGCCCTGAAAAACCTGGTCCTTTGGGCCTCCGGCTCTGCCTGAAGAATCGCTACAAGAGTGTGAAGTGAACTAAAGTTTAAAGTGAGCTAAAGTTAAGGAATTCTGCCAATTATATAAAAACAGCGGAGCGACCTGCCCGCTCGTGCCTTGCGATGGCAGGCGGGAGCGACACCATAACTTTAGGCACTTTAGATCACTTTAGGCACTTTCAACTTTAAGTCACTTTAGGCACTTTAAACTTAAAATTTATGGTTATCGATTTTCAGGCCGCAACGACCGTACCGCAGCCCCGGCCTGCCACATTTCAGAATTTTTGATGACATCGAGTTCCTTTTGCAGTTTTTCGAGGTAGTCAGGAGCGCTGTTTGCCTCAATCACCCTTTTGGTTTCTATGCCGGATACAACTCTTTCATACAGTTCGTCAAACAGGGGAACCACTGCATCCCGGAACCTGGGCGCCCAGTCCAGGGCCCCACGCTGGGCGGTTGTACTGCAGTTTGAAAACATCCAGTCCATGCCGTTTTCAGCTACCAGCCGGATAAGGCTCTGAGTTAGTTCCTCCACGGTCTCATTAAATGCTTCGCTTGGTGAATGCCCGTGCTTTCGCAAAAGGTTGTACTGGGCTTCCATAA
>JAFDBA010000126.1 GCA_019313505.1 Deltaproteobacteria bacterium | reverse complement strand
ATCTATTGTTTCGTAAAGAATGCGAGCCTTTTTTTGATTGATTTCCTCCATTTTTTCAAGTCCACCAATGGTCTCTTCAAGCCATTTCATAACCAGTTGAATCGTATAAACCGCGAAACACGGGGGGGTATTAAACATTGAATTCTTGGATGAATAGGTTGTGTATTTAAGCATCGATGGCAGGCTGTCCGGCACCCTGTTAAGCATATCCTCCCGAATAATTACCATGCACACCCCGGCAGGGCCGATATTTTTTTGGGCCCCGGCATAAATAAGACCAAACTTATCCCCATCAAACGTTCTGCACATTATATCCGATGACATATCGGCGATAAGCGGCACACCGTTTGTATCCGGGAATGATGCCCACTGGGTTCCTTTTATCGTGTTATTGGATGTAATATGAGTGTAAACCGCGTCGTTGCTGTATGTAATATTTTGAGGAATATATGAAAAATTCTTATCTTCCGAAGATGCCGCAACTTTGATGGTTTTACCTAGTATTTCAGCTTCCTTTATGGCTTTTGTGGACCAGGTGCCGGTATTGACATAATCGGCGGTATCGCCTGTCCCTAATAGATTCATGGGTATCATGCAAAATTGCAAGCTTGCACCGCCCTGGATAAAAAGCACGTGGAATTTATCATTCAGGTTCAACAGTCGCCTGGTTCTTTCAACTGCATCGTTTATTACATCGTCAAACCACTTGGAACGGTGGCTTATTTCGGTTATCGACATGCCGGAACCACCGAAGTTTAAAAATGATCCTTTGATTTCTTCAAGAACTTCAATGGGAAGGGCGGCAGGCCCGGCGTTAAAGTTATAAATTCTGTTTTCCTTCATCTGTTTCCTCCATCTTTTTTCATTAAGCTTTGTCAGTCTCGCGAAAAATCTTATTTGTACAGAGAAATTAAAATATGTCAATTAGTATTTTTGTAACAGTTCAGCCACACACAAAGGCACAAGTAAGGAGTATGTATAAATAAAAAAATAGACCCAACAAATGAAGTATGATACACAATACACGACACTTGAATCACTTACTAATGAGTTCATAATTATTTATACATAAAGTCAAAATGTTTTCTGACAGGATTAACTGGATTGACTTGATTTTTTTCACGGCTTCCGGATGAAGCCGAGAAAACACAATTCCGCTTCAGCGGAAAAAAGGGCCGAGGAGCCAACAATGGATGCTTTTCCCCTTGCTTTACTGTTTTGTTGGCGCAATGATTGAACGCCTTCCCTTGAAGAGGGATGATGCTTTTTGCCTTTCTTCTGGAAAGGCAAAAAGCTCTTGTTTATCCTGTAATCCTGTCTAAATATTAATGCTCTTATTAGTATCTTGAAAAAGGAAGGTAACCTTTATGAAAATCTATAATTATCCATCAAAATCGGCTGAAAAAAGGATAGTGTCAATTGCGGACAGAGGCCTTGGATTTAAGAAGAAAGACATTCTTTCTGTTACGCGCATTCTTGAGGATGTCAGGAAAAATCGGGATAAAGCGCTCATTAAATATACAAACCGGTTTGATTCTCCGGGATTGACCATAGAGTCGATTAAGGTAACACCAAAGGAGATTGATAACGCTGCCAAAAAAGTAGACCGGTCATTTGTGCGTGCTTTAAATAGAGCTGTTAGACAAATCGAAGCCTTTCATAAACAGCAGCTCACAACATCATGGATTAATACAAAAAGGCCCGGTACTCTTCTGGGACAGATGGTAAATCCCGTCGATACTGCCGGTGTTTATGTGCCGGGAGGAATGGGTGGAAAAACGCCTCTTGTCTCTTCGATCTTGATGGGTGTAATTCCGGCAAAAGTAGCCGGTGTAAAGCATATCGCCATGGTAACGCCACCCACCAAAAACGGGAAAATAAATCCCCATCTCCTGACTGCCGCAAAAAAAGTAGGTGTTGATGCTGTTTACAAGGTTGGAAGCGCGTGGGCGATTGCCGCTCTTGCATACGGTACCGAGACGATTCAAAAAGTCGATGTTATCGTCGGACCTGGCAATATTTATGTTACAATTGCCAAAAAGCTCGTGGCAGGAACTGTGGGAATAGATATGATCGCAGGACCGAGTGAAATCATGGTTATTGCAGACAGCACGGCGAACCCTGCATTTGTTGCAGCTGACCTCCTATCCCAGGCGGAACATGATATACTATCGTCAGCAATTCTGGTCACAAATTCCAAAGACATGGCAAAAGCGGTTGCTCTTTGTGTGGATGAGCAGCTTGCAGTTCTTACGCGCAAAGAGATTGCCGGAAAATCGATTGCCAGGTTCGGGGCAATCATAATTGTGCCTGATATTGATACTGCCCTTGAACTCTCAAACAGAATTGCGCCCGAGCACCTTGAACTTCAGATCAAAGATCCATTTGCATATATAGGTCAAATACGTAATGCCGGAGCTGTGTTTTTAGGAGATTACACTCCCGAGCCGGTTGGTGACTACATGGCCGGACCAAACCATGTACTCCCAACTGCAGGTACGGCAAGATTCTCGTCAGCGCTTTCGGTGGACAACTTTGTTAAAAAGACCAGTCTGATCCAGTACTCCAGACAAGCTTTTGAACGTGAAGCCGGAGATATAATTCATCTGGCGGAAATAGAAGGACTGGATGCACATGTAAATGCAGTAAAGATAAGGTTGATGGCGTCGTAAAAAGTTTCTCAAATGGATACTTTCTATCCACAACAACCCAAACTGGATACTTTTTACCCGTCATCCCTTTAGCCGGGGCAAATATGATAGTTCCGTAAAAAGTGAAAAGTTAAACGTGAAAAGTTTATACGTTGTGTAATATTGCCTCTTAATGTACTAAATGTAGTCATTTTACATTTCACGTTTCACTTTTTACGAATTTGTCAATTATGGCATAAAATTTGCTTTCTCAAATTCACAATTAACTATAATAAGATATAATAAAGGAGTCTATCAATGAGATTTATTACAAACAAAAAAGATGTTCTAAGAAAAAATTTCATTTTCATTGTATTGCTGGCAGTTGGAATATTTGCTCTTTCAAGTTTTAACCCGGTTTCAGTTGTTGAAACAAAAGCCGGCACTATTCTCGAAGCCCCGGGAAGTTTCAACGAACTGGCTGAAAATGCCAGTCCTTCGGTAGTCAACATCAGGACAGTAAAAACAATCAAAGGGGGCGGCCGAGTATTCCGTCACTTCAAAAAAGGTCCTTTTGGTAAGAATGATCCTTTTAATGATTTTTTTGACCGTTTTTTCGGTGAAGAACGACCCCACGATTTTAAGCAGCGAAGCCTCGGATCGGGATTCATCATTGGCAAAAACGGTTATATTGTTACCAACAATCATGTTGTCGAAAACGCGGATAAGATTGAAGTCATACTTAAAGATGAGAAAGAGTTCGATGCCGAAATTGTTGGGCGGGATGCCAACACGGACCTGGCTCTGATAAAAATCAAGCCGGATAGTGATCTCCCTGTATTGTTATTCGGAGATTCCGATGCTCTTAAAGTTGGTCAGTGGGTGATTGCGATCGGGAATCCCTTTGGTCTTGAGCACACCGTTACCGCAGGGATTGTAAGCGCCAAAGGACGCGTAATAGGGTCAGGACCATATGATGACTTTATACAGACCGATGCATCAATTAATCCCGGCAACAGTGGGGGACCTCTTATCAATATGGATGGCAAGGTTATTGGTATTAATACTGCCATTATCGCCGGCGGGAGCGGCATCGGATTTGCCATTCCGATAAATCTTGTCAAAAATATTGTTGACCAGCTCAAAAGCAGTGGAGAGGTTACCCGGGGCTGGCTTGGAGTTGGTATCCAGGACATCAGCAAGCAAGTCGCGGAGTACTACGGAATAAAATCAAGAAAAGGCGTTCTGGTTACCGAAGTTTTTCCGAACGACCCCGCGGGTTTAGCCGGAATAGAGCCCCAGGATATTATATTGTCGATTAATGGAAAAGATGTTGGGACTGCCAGAGAAATTACCAGCATGATAGCAAATATTGGTGTCGGCGAAACCGTAAAGATAAAAGTATTACGAAACGGCGAAACTATGACTTTTAAAGTTAAAATTGCAAAAAGAGAAGAGACCAGGATTGCCACCAGGAGTACCAGTAAGGAAAAGCAGACAGAGCTGGGGATTAGCGTTAACAATGTTACCCCTGAGATTGCACGTCGATTCAACCTCAAGGAAGCCAAAGGTGTTATTGTAACAGGTGTGGAGCCGGGCAGTAAGGCTGAGGAATCAGGAATCAGGATGCACGATATTATCAAGGAAATCAATCACAACAGCATACAAACGGTTAGCGATCTTAACAAAGTTATCAGCGAAATTCAGAAGGGCGAAACCATCAATATGTTTATCTGGCGAATGAATAGAGGATTTCTGGTGCTAAAAATTACAAAATAGCATCCTCTTAAATAGGACGCAGATTTTCACAGACCCGCCTGCCATGCGAGGCACAAGCGGGCAGGTATACACAGATAATATTATTATTTCTTAATTTAAGAATCTTGGTAATCTTTGCCTGCCCAATGAAATGTTTACCCCGTTCAATTCGAAGACCATTTAACCGGGGCTTTCTTTTTCTATTTCATCGGGGTCATCTGTGTCCCAAAAAAAGAAATTCCGAGACGGCTAATCAAAAGCGAAGAAAAAAATCGTAATTTGATATTCGATATTCGTCATTCGATATTCATCATTTTTACCCCGTGAAACTTTTTTCTATTTCACTGGGGCGATATTCGATATTCGATATTAATATATTATCGTTATGAATAGTTTCTGGATCTGGTGGCAACATTTGCCCGAAAAAATGAGCCCCGTTATCTTTGAAATCGGGTGGTTCAGTCTCAAGTATTACGGGCTGATGTATATCATCGCCTTTGGAATTACTTACGGCCTGGTTCTGTATCGTGTAAGAAACGAGGAACGTTTCAGCGTTTCAGGTGATGATGTCCAAAACCTTATGCTATTTATGATCATTGGCGTTATCGCCGGCGGGCGTTTTGGATACGTGCTGTTTTACAATTTATCCTACTATCTCAGTAACCCTCTTGAAATATTTCTTCCTCTTCAATTTTCAAACGGTACTATAACTTTTACCGGTATTTCAGGAATGTCTTTCCACGGCGGCCTTATTGGGGTGCTTATTTCCATCTGGCTGTATATTCGTAAAACAAATTTGAATTTTTGGGAGATGGCCGATTTGTTTGCGCCGGTCGTGCCTCTGGGATATACATTCGGGCGGCTCGGCAATTTTATTAATGGAGAATTATACGGCAGGATAACATCGTCACCCATGGGAATGCATTTCCCCCTTGCTCCGGGAATTGGGCTAAGACACCCATCACAACTTTATGAAGCCTTTTTTGAAGGTATTGTTCTCTTTGCAGTTTTATGGAATCTGCGAAAACTGCGCACACCCCGGGGAGCAATGCTCGCTTTTTACATAATAGGCTACGGTACAATCAGGTTTTTCATAGAATACTTTCGCCAGCCCGATGCCCAACTCGGTTTTATATTCATGTCATTTTCCATGGGGCAGATACTTTGCAGCACGATGATAATTGGCGGTATTGCTTTATACCTCTATTTATCTCGAATTGAAAAGCAACAATTGTAACGGAATCAGGTTGAGCCGGTTGGCCCGTGTGCCCGTTGGCCCGTAATATAATCAATCACTGATTTAACCGGCTTCGGGGTAACGGGCTCAACGGGCTTAACGGGCTCAACCGGCTTAACGGGCCAACGGGCTAACGGACTAACGAACCAATTATGTAATTAATTACATACATACATACAAACTATGAAGTTAATGCCATAGCTTTTGTGAACTAAATGTAACAATCATTCTCATTAAGCCAAATCGCAATTTAATAACCTCTTGATTTTATTATACTTAACTTTTTTTAAATTTAATAGACTTTGAGCACGATTCTTGCTACATAATAGCTACACCAGAAAAAGCCAAACCCTGGGGGACCGGGGGACGGAAAGCCACGGATCTAAATAAAGACAGCCGGGTTACCTTAAGGAAAAGGGCAATTCGGCTTTTTTCTTTTTAGACAACTAACTATTTGATTGAAAGGAGGTGAATGGATGAAAAAATTATTAGGATGTTTTTTATGTGTGATGTTATTGTTCTGCCTGGCGACACCGGCAGCAGCCAACACATTAGTACCTTCAGTGGAGGGTACTGGTGCATACTGGGATGGTGCCGCCACAAATCCAGATTTTTTAGATAATTCGGGTGATGCAACGCAAAGGTTGTGGCTGGAGGTTGGACTTCTCGGCGGACCTGCCGGGGATCTGTTAGACACGTTCAATTGGGATGACGGGCCTAAGGTCCTCAATGAATGGGACCCCGGAATTGTTGATTGGGATTATGCCATAGTGAAGATTGGCAAGGGACAAGCAATTGACGGCGCGTGGTATGCGTATTTAAATGATTATTCTACACCAAATTTATTAGATGTTCCTCCAGGGCCACCCATTATTGAGTTCCCAAATGGCGTCAGTCATGTCAGCATCTTCGGAGGACATTCCGTCCCCGAACCCGCCACCATGTTCCTATTAGGTACCGGACTTTTAGGTCTAGCGTTATTTGGCAGAAAAAAGATTACCAAATAACACATCTGAAATCTTAACAACTTAAAAAAGGCAGGCCATTAATTTGGCTCTGCCTTTTTTATTTCATTGGGGCGTTATTCATCATTCATCATTTTTACCCCGTGAAACTTTTTTCTATTTC
>JAFDBA010000125.1 GCA_019313505.1 Deltaproteobacteria bacterium | reverse complement strand
GCGATGATATTCACCGGTCCCTTTTTCAACGCCTTATATGCTACTTCCACGCCCGAGGCCACTGCCGCCGGGTTCTCAAAAAGACTATGTAAAAAGGGTATGCGCCAACAAGGATCCGGATAGGGTGAACTAAAGACTTCCAGACAACCCGTTCCAACGCAGGCAATGGTATTTTCACCGGCAGCATCATGCACCAGACGGGCGGCTAACGCCTGCCCGCATCCGCCACAGGCTCGATGGCCGCTGGCAAACAGATCTTTCTTTTCCACCCTGTTGAGTTCTTCGGTTTTTTCATTCATTATTATAAATCCTTATCTGCTATAAGTTCCTTATTTAACCCTAAAAATTCCAGTTCTACCGGATTTTTTTCAACCTTTTCAACCATATATCGCAAATCGTCCATGGTTATGTTTCGCCCTCCGAGGCCGGCGATAAAACTGCTGATGTTACGGTCTTTTTTCTCGGCCCGGGGAAAAGACCAGCGGATATCGCTGGCCAAAATGCCGCCTCTTCCCAGTGAAATGCACTTCTCCAGTACAACGATGTTCATTTTGTCTTTTAAAACGTTGTAAATCTCTTGCCTGGGAAAGGGACGATAGGAACATATTTGCAAAAGCCCGACTTTTTTCCCCTCTTCCTCTAACTGGTCGATAAGGTCCTTGATGGTGCCGACTACAGAACCCATGGATACAATGGCCACGTCAGCCTCTTTAAGCTTGTAGGTCTTGATAAAACCACCGCTGTCTCTGCCAAAGGTCTTGGCAAAATCAGCACTGACTTCTTTTATTGTCTTCTCGGATTTCTCCATGGCCCGGTGCAAAATATAGCGAGTCTCCATGTAAAAGCGCGGATCTGCATAAAGACCGATACCTCTCGGCCATCTGGGATCAACGATATGCCTGGGCTTAAAGGGAGGCAGAAAATCGTCCACTTCTTTTTGCTCGGGAATATCGACAGGTTCGAACGCATGGGTTAAAATAAAACCATCCATACAAACCATCACCGGCAGAAAGGTCTGCTCGGCAATTTTATATGCCTGGATATGTAAATCCGCAGCCTCCTGGTTATCCTCGGCAAAAAGTTGAATCCAGCCCGCATCTCTTACGGCCATGGAGTCCTGCTGGTCGTTCCAGATACTAAGGGGCGCGGATATGGCGCGGTTGGCACAGGTTAAAACAATGGGCAGGCGCATCCCGGCAATGCAATAGATCACCTCGGCCATTAACAACAATCCCTGTGATGATGTGGCCGTGTAGGTCCGGGCACCAGCCGCACTTGCTCCCAGAACAACCGAAGCTGCGGTAAATTCACTTTCTACATTAACAAATTCCGCATCCAGTTTTCCCTGGCCAACAATGACAGATAAATCTTCCACAATGTGCGTCTGCGGCGTAATCGGGTAAGCGGAAATAACATTGGGTCGGCATAAGGCCACCACATCCGCAACAGCTTGAGATCCTTCAATTTGTTTAAGCATAAACTACCTCTTTTGCATGATTTCATGTGCCCGTTCAAGGGCAGCAACATTGTTTTCACCCACTTTGCCCGGAAACCTTGCCATAATGGCTTCCTGTACTGCTCCCAGGCTCACAAGACCGGTAATAGAGCAAAAGGCTCCGATCATAATTGCATTGGGAATGGGCCGGCCGATGATTTCAATGGCGATTTCTGTAGCGGCAATGGTTTTCACCGTGGCTGTGGTCTTGAGTTTTAAATCTTCCGGGGGTTTCTCGGAATTGACCAACAATAACCCATCGGGCTTTAGCCCATCCAAAATAGGGACCATCTCGATCAAGCTATAGTCCTGGACAATCAAACAATCCGGATGGAGCACATCCTCCCGTGTGCGAACCTTTTTGTCATCAATTCTGACAAAAGCCTGGACAGGCGCACCCACCCGTTCCGCTCCAAAAGAAGGGAAAGCCTGAGCAAATTTGCCGTCCTGAAAAGCAGCAATAGATAAAAGCTCCGCCGCCGCAACATTTCCCTGTCCGCCTCGACCATGTATCCTGATTTCAATCATATGTTTCACCTTTCATCTCCCGGATATTTTGGGGAGGGCAAAAATAATAATAAAAGCGTACTTTGATACTTTTAAGATCTTCAATTGACATTTTAATATATAAATGTATAGAGTCTTAAGTGTCAATAAAAAAGTATTTATTTTACCCTGAAAAACCTGGTCCTTTGGGCCAGTATTCTTTAATTGCAGGAATTGTATTTAACGAGTTTTTGATATTACTAATCCTACCCCGAACAAGACAATGACAAAAACAAAAGTGGAAATTCCGCCGGTCGTTAAACTTAATTATTCCAAGGGCGATTTGATTATCAAAGAGGGCGACTATGGAACCTCAATCTATGAGGTCATAAGTGGTAAAGTCGGAATCTTTGTTGAATCAGGCGAAACGGAAGCCAGGGTTGCTATCCTCGGTCCAGGCATGATTGTTGGTGAAATGGCCTTTATTGCCGGTAAAACCAGCACACGTTCCGCATCGGCCAGAGCACTTGAAGACTGTTGTCTGGAAGCGTGGCATCCCGCTATGCTTTTGAATGCTTATAAAAAGATACCTGATGTTCTTAGGCTTATCGCGGGCCAAGCTTTGAAGCTTATTGTTCGGATGAACAAAATGGTTGTTAAGTTAAGGTTAAAAGAAGGACAATCCAGGGACAGCCAAACTCAGGAGCTGTCTGATCAGTGGGAAGAAAAGCGCGAGTTTTATCGGGAAAAGGTTAGTTTGGAATGCATATTTCGACCGGTAAACAGCTCCAAGGATCTTGAATTCCAGGGTCGAATCAGGAATATCAGCAAGGGGGGCTTGCAGATGACCGTCAAGACATCCGGCTTATTCAATTATACCCTTACCCATGGGGATGAACTTTTCATAAGCACATATTTTCTGTTAAACCAGAAAGTTAATATGACCGCTAAAATTGCCTGGCTGAAAAAAGGGAAAACAGACGGTTTTATTTCTCTGGGACTGACTTTTATCCATATGGACCCGGATGATCGGAAAAAGTTGGGTTTCTTTTTAATGAAGTAACGGAGGTTTGTAAATGACAGTTAATTCACAGGTGCTCGATTATATTGTGAGCGAGGAAAACTTCTCGGACAAAGCTGTTATTATTAAAGAAGGCAACATGGGTGACTGGGTTTACGTTATCTTGGAAGGCCGGGTCAAAATAAAAAAAAAGACTTCCGGAGGCCTGCTGACCATTGACACATTGTCTGAAGGGGATTTTGTCGGAGAAATGGCGATGTTAAAATGGAGTAATAGTACACGAACCGCTTCGGCAGTGGCGGATGGACCGGTTGTGTTAGGTGTACTTGACTCCGTGCGTTTGGGACAGGAGTGGGAGGCCCAGCCGACTATAATAAAAAAACTTATATCGAGTCTGATACAAAACCTCGAGGAAGCAACCAAAAAGACTGCCGATATGGTTGTAGCGTTAAGATAACTTGGCTTTTTTTACGACATCATCAATAGTTGAATTCGTGATTTTTTACGAAACCGTCAATTTTTAACTCATATAAAAAAGGATATAGAATATGAAATGGTTTCTTTATGCAATTAGCTTGATCTGGATTTCTATTGGATGTTGCTTTATTCTTTATACCAATGAAACCAAAAATATTATTAGAAGTTTAATTAAAACAATTGATCATAAAATCATCTCATTCTTGCCGTTTATATTTGGTGTCCTTTTTTTATTTGCTGCATCAGCCAGTCGTAATCCATGGTTGATAAGATTAATTGGATTTATGGGTATCACCAAAGGTTTATTTATTTTCATAAACCCTAAAGGTTTTTATGATAAATTATCTGATTGGTATCTTAACTCGTTATCAGATCAAACCCACAGGTTTTATGGCATTTTTGCTATAATCCTTGGAACAGCAGTTTTATCCTGGATTTTATAGACACAAAGGAGACCCTATCATGCCCCTGACAAAAGCTAAACTCGTAGAATCAATCCACAATCAAATCGGTTTCACCAAAAACAAATCCTCAGAAATAGTAGAAACATGTTTAGAGACCATCAAAAGCACACTGGAATCAGGTGGAGATGTATTGATCTCTGGATTTGGCAAATTTTGTGTAAAGGAAAAGAAGGAACGGAAAGGGAGGAATCCAGCTACTGGTAATGCTATGATGTTAGCCCCAAGGAAGATTGTTACGTTTAAATGTTCTGGTAAGTTGAAGGACATGATAAACGGAAAATAAAAAAGGCAGACACGATTTTGGTCTGCCTGTATTCGCCCGACAGCTTTTCTTTTCAAAAAGAATACCAGGCGTTATTGTCTGTTAGCTTCCCTAAATGCCGTTGTACAATGCAGTTTTGCATTGAGATGCACGGACATTCGAGAAGCTGAATAAATGTCACATCCGGCCCCTCTTTTTTTATAGTTTAACCTTCGTAAAGACTGAGTCGTCACATGGTTTAAATTATGATGTTGAAGCTGAGTGGCATTTAGTCTTAATTAAATATTAATTATTTAATCAAATATGTCCATAAGATAAAAGGTTCATTTTTATAGGTAAAAATCCTATCCCATAGGGATTATTCCCGGCACTAACCCGCATTTCTCATTTCACCGTTGTTTTGCAATAATTAATGGTCTCGGAAATTATATCCTGCGATAAGCGAGATCGAATTCATAAGTCTTTTAATGGCAGCGTGTTTATGCTATCAAACCTGTCATTCTATTATTCCAATTGGAGCGAAGCCCCTAAGTTTATCCTTTGTGTTTTTGTGCCTTTGTGGCAAATATTTTTTGGTTTCGGCCCGTCTCCCTTACTTCGCTTGGCAGGAGGGCTGGTTTGTTCAGGTTAGGAAAATAATCTTGAATGATTTTGAGACAGGATATGTTGGCAGAGACAATAATATTGGCGGTGAGACTTTTCGCACCCAACTCAGCCCACTTTTGCTCATAGCATCCATCTTTTTATTAAACTTTACTGCCCGAATTATTGCTTCTCCGTTACTGCCTACAATTGAAAAAGATTTAGGATTTAGCCATGGTGATGCCGGCTCGCTTTTTCTGTTCCTTTCCATCGGGTATTTCATATCCCTCCTGGGATCCGGGCACATATCTTCTCGTATCACCCATAGAAAAACGATCGCTGTTTCTGCGATAGCTGTGGGCATTGCTCTTTCATTAATTTCTTTTAGCACAAGTCTCTTTGCAATGAGATTTTGTGTATTCCTGCTTGGAATTGCAGCAGGCACATATCTTCCATCTGGGATTACAACAGTCACCTCTCTGGTTAATCCTAAAAATTGGGGTAAAGCAGTAGCCATTCATGAACTTGCGCCAAATTTGAGTTTTCTTTTGACACCTTTACTGGCTGAGACACTTCTTCACTGGTTTATATGGCGTAATATTTTATTTTTTGTTGGAATGGTTTCAATTATTATGGGAATTGTTTTTTTTCAATTTGGAAAGGGGGGAAATTTTTTAGGAGAAGCTCCTAATTTTTCGTCTATTAAGAAGATTCTGAAGTTCCCCGCTTTCTGGATCTTGATTGTTCTATTTAGTCTGGCTATTACAAGTACACTCGGAATTTATAATATGCTTCCGTTATACCTGGTAACCGAACATTCCATGAGTCAAGATTGGGCGAACAGTCTGGTGGGCATTTCCCGTATTTCGACGTTAGGGATGGCGTTTTTAGCAGGATGGGCAACAGATCGGTTTGGTCCTAAAAGAATTATGGTCAGTGTATTTCTTATTACAGGAATCCTTACACTACTGATAGGAATGGTTCCTACATGCTGGATTGCGGTTTTAGTATTCCTTCAGCCTGTGTTGGCGGTATGCTTCTATCCTGCTGGTTTTGCGGCCTTGTCAACAATAAGTACACCGGAAAACAGAAATATGGCAATCTCTTTAACCATACCCGTGGCCTTTGTTTTAGGGGGTGGTGTTGTTCCTGCTATGATTGGAATTATGGCGGATAAAGGTCACTTCTCCCTGGGAATCAGTTTTTCCGGGGCAATGATAATGACTGGTTTCTTTTTGTCATTTTTTCTTAAATTATCAGACAGCAGGTAAAAGGAACAGTAAATGAAAATTATAGATTCAAAGAAACTCACGAACCTCAAATGGTTAAACATGTTCAATGTATCTTATGTTGATAAAAATGGTGACAGTAAGATTTGGCAGGTCGCTTCCAGAGTAAAACAGCCCAAATGTGTTACAGACGATTTTGCCAAACCGGATGCGGTGGTCATGGTTCCATTTCATAAATCTAAAGAAAAGATGGTCATTACCAAAGAATACAGGGTTCCATTAGCAGATTATGAATACGGTTTTCCTGCAGGACTTATTGATGAAGAAGAAACGGTTCAGGAAGCAGCTTGTCGTGAATTAAGAGAGGAAACAGGTTTAGAATTAACACGTTTCATAAAAATAAGCCCATCGATATATTCATCAGCAGGAATGACCGATGAATCAGTTTCCATGGTATATATTGAATGCGATGGAGAACCCTCAAATGACGGTAATGAAGGATCTGAAAATATTGAAGTAATCTTTGTGTCAAGGGAGGAAGCTTCTCGGTTGTGTAAAGATCCATCTTTGAAATTCGATGCCAAAGCGTGGATAGTTCTTATTAAAGTCCCATCTACTGCGTTGTAGTATTTTTTCAGACACTCGGCATACTACATGTATGGCCTCGTTCCTGAAAAAATACTACGCCTTGTATATGAACCTTTTTACTTAGCCATCCATAGTTGAATTCGTGACTTTTTACGAAACCGTCTAAATCGGATTGTGACAGGATCATATCTTGCGTTTGCCGACCGCCTTGATTCCTGCCAGGGAAAAACGGGTGATATGATCGGCCAAGCGTTTGATCAAATCATGGGAGAGGGATTGGCCCAGAAGGTACTCCAGATCATTGCGCCTGATGGTCAGAAGGACACGGCACTGGTTGATGATGCTCATCTCGCAGAACAGGACCGTTTCATCAGTGGCTTTTGTTCCCATAATTTTGCGGATGATCCCTATCACTATCTGTCGCCGGGGCTCGATCAGGTCGTGCCAGATGTCATGTATCAGCCCGGTGGGGTTGGCCAGTTCCATCAAATACAAGCGGGTAAACTGGCCCTGATCGCTCTGCTCTGTGAAGTTTTGTATGAGGGAGTGTATGTAAATTTGCAGCTGCTCTTCCGGCGAAGTGATAGTGGAATCAGGTGGTTTGGGTCCGGCAAATTTTTTAAATGTTTCTTGCCATGCCTCGGTGTACAGGGCGGCCTTATCACCAAAATAATAATTGACGGCAGCCACGTTGGCACCGGCCCGCCGGCAGATATCCGCCACCTTGGCAGCGTGGTAGCCTTTTTCTGCGAAAACCTCACAGGCAGCCTCCAGCAATCGGTTGCGCGTTTCCTTCCCATCTTCTCTTTGGGCCATGACAGATGTCCTTTATTTTTGCTTGGAGTTTAAGCAACTAAATAGAAGTTTATATTTTTTTGCTTGACATCAATGATGAATATCACTATTTTTTCGTTTTAAAATGCTTATTTTAAATAAATGTTTGAATTTGTCAAGGAATTTTGCTAAGATTAATTGAAAAAATTAATTCGCCCGACTTGGAGTACAGACCTAATCATTCAGCTTGGAAAAATAATCGCGACTCCTTAATTTTCGAGGGATTGCATGAAAATTGGACACTGGCACTCAGGTTTCGGGTGTCGGGTGTCAGGTGTCAGTAGTGAAAAAGCGAGAGCCAGCCTGAAACCTGACACCCGAAACCTATGCTCCGAGAAGGTTTCACCACACCCGATAATGTCCAAAAAAAAGACCTATTTTTCTAGCATGTTACGAGATCTGGAGTAATGAAAATGCAACACAAAAACAGTTCCAATCACCCCCTATTAACATGCCTTGAAGCACCTCTCGACTTTCGGTATCGACGGTTGAGGTTGGACAAAAGCGGCACCCGCACCGTTTACCATCTCTTGCTTGCCCTGCTGCTGGGGCTCCTGATAACGTTGACTTTTTCCGGGAGTGCGTTGGGAGGCCCTCCTGGACCGGGTGGCGGACCGCCGCCACTGGTGACGGTTGCTGTAGTTACAGAGCAGGATGTCAACCCGCCGACGGAATATGTGGGTCATATGGAGGCAGTCCAGACCGTGGATTTGCGGGCACGTATCCAAGGTTTTCTGGAACAGGTCAAGTTCAAGGAAGGAAGTGATGTGCGTGCCGGCGATCTGCTCTATGTCATCGAACAGGCGCCTTACCAGGCCAGGGTTGACGCTGACACTGCCAGTGTAACCCAGTCAACAGCGACCTTTACTAAAGCCCGCCAGTATCTGGAACGGGTCCGGACGGTTCGCTCCGGCGGAGTGTCCGCATCAGACATCGACGATGCCGTGGCCGAAGAACTTCGGGCCAGGGGTGAACTCGAAGAGGCCAGGGCCAACCTTGAGCGGTCCCAACTCGACCTGGGATACACCACGGTCAGGGCGCCAATCACCGGACGCATCGGGCAGACAGCTTTCACCAAAGGCAACCTGGTTAATCCCGCTTCCGGACCTCTGGCCCGGATTGTTCAGATAGATCCCATCCGTGTTGTTTATTCGGTCAGCGAAAACAATCTTGTCGCCATCAAGATGGCCCTTAAAGACGCCGTCCGTGGTAAAAAACACCCCATGCTGGCACCGCGAATTAAATTGCCGGGGGGGCAAATTCTTAGAACTTCCGGGCAGATAGATTTCGTGGACAACACCGTTGATCCGGGCACTGGAACCATCGCAGTGTGGGCTCTGTTTGATAACCCGGACGGTACATTGCTTCCGGGGCAATATGTTACCGTTCTCCTTGCCCGAAGCCAACCCAAAATCATGACAGTGGTGCCCCAACCGGCGATTTTGGAAGACCACGACGGACGCTATGTCCTGTTGGTGAACGATCAGAGCCAAGTGGTCATGCGACGGGTCAAAACCGGACCTGTGATCGGCATCAACTGGGCCGTCGAATCGGGCTTGGCTGTAAATGAGAGGGTCATCATCGAGGGCGTCCAAAAGGTCCGTCCCGGTCAGTTTGTGAAAACCGCTACTGCCGACAAGCAACAAGGGAGGTGATGCATGTTTTCACAAATTTTCATTGAACGCCCGCGTCTGGCCATGGTGGTATCCATCATACTCACCCTGGCCGGACTTATTGCGCTGTTCAACATTCCCGTGGCCCAGTATCCCCAGATCACCCCTCCTGAGATCCGGGTAACCGCCGTCTATCCCGGCGCCAATGCC
>JAFDBA010000011.1 GCA_019313505.1 Deltaproteobacteria bacterium | reverse complement strand
GATATTGGTGTAAAAATGCTCCAGACGGTCAACCTCTTTGTCAAAGTCGGAAAACGTATTTCTGTATAGGATTTCTGCGCTGTGTGTTACATATACTGAACTGGTAATCTCCAGAGCGGGGTTGGACGCAGGTGCACCAACCGGACCACGCATATAAAACCCGACGATCATGGTTTTACCATGCATAATACCTGTCATTTTATCCCGGATGTCTATCAGCGCTTTTGCCCTGTCCATTTTATTGGCCAGAGAACTGACATCTTCTCCGGGATTGGAGATATAAAATGTACGATCTATTATGCGGCCCTGTTCATCTTTGAGATCATAATGGATGGTATGTTTATCCATGGGGAGTTTGGCTTCCTCTCCCTTCGTTATGGCCATTTCCCTGATATGCTGTTTATCTTCTTTAGATCCGGTATTGATAAAAATCGCATCCGGTTCACACATGGCTATTGCATTTGCGATCTTAATAACAACTTCCGGATGTTTTATCTTTTGTATCCGAGATAGATTGGTTTGGTCTAATTTATTTTCAAAAAGCTTGCTCGCCCCTTCAAAAGTTGTAATGCCTCCTATTTCAGTTACGATGTCTATCCCTTTCTTTTTCTGTAACATCTGCATTCTCCTTTATTAAATCTGACTTTTTACGAGACCGTCAAATTGAATCGACAATAATATCGCTCAGATTTCTTTTGGGCACATGATGGACCCCCTGATTGTCCCGCCAGTACCGGATATTATTATCAGGGGCAACAGGTTCTATCACAACTTTTTCTTTGGGTTTTCCGATTGCAATTACAAGAAGCATTTTCAACTTACTATCTATATTCAGTATCTCCCTGAGCTGTTGACGGTTTATCGCTCCGAACATACATCCGGCAAGCCCCTTTTCCCTGGCGCCTAATAGAATGCTCTGGCCGGCAATACCACAATCGTATCCAATATATGGGTTGGGTTTTTCGGTATCACCGAGGATAATAATATATCCTGCGGGCCGTTCTCCTTGTTTGGGGCCGGCCCAGTCCTTCAGATATGCCGCCCACCCAAGGCATGAAAATACTTGGGCGTTTTTCTCAGGGGTAGTGCAAAGGATGTATTTTAATGGTTGCAAATTTGCCGCTGACGGGGAAAGCCTTGCCAGATCGACCAGCTGTTTCAAGGTTTCCGGAGTTACAGCATGGTCCTGGTAAAATCTGCGGCAACTTCTATTTTTTCTTATCAGATCTGCAATCATCGGTATTGCTTTTCCATTTATTAGTTTCTTAATTGTGCATTTTGTGCTTGTTGTGGCAAAAAAAGTTTGATCACACCACGAAGTACACAAAGATCACGAAGGTTATATATTTTCTTCTTTTTTTTCTTCGTGATCTTCGTGGTAAAAATAAAACCGATCTTTTTTAGTTCCAGCTTGTCCTGGTTGGGAAGTTATAAAAAAATAATTATCCGTGTACTACTTCCTGAACCGGCATGTTTTGACGAATCCAGATCAAGACCTTGTCAAACTCATCTTTGAGTTCGGCAAAGGCTTTTCCTCTGTGGCTTACACGGCTCTTTTCTTTTCTGGTTAACTCCGCAAAGGTTTTATTTAAAGGCGGATAAAAGAAAATCGGGTCGTATCCAAATCCATTTGAACCGACAGGGCTTTCCGTGATCATGCCCTGACAGCGAGCTTCATATGTCAGGGCAGGACCTGTGGGAACCGCAATGGAGACAACGCATTCAAAGGCAGCGCTTCGGTTAGACTCTCCTTGTATTTCGTCAAGGAGTTTTAAATACCTCTGTTCATCGGTTGCATTTTCCCCTGCATACCGTGCTGAATGGATACCCGGAGCACCCCCCAAGGCCTCGACCAAAAGTCCTGAATCATCAGCCAGTGCCGGTAAGCCGAGGATCCTTGCTGCGAAACTCGCTTTTTGATAAGCATTTTCATCAAAGGTGTTTCCGTCCTCTTTCAGTGGGGGTATGGGGCCAAAATCATCCAGATTCTTGATATCAACCGGAAATCCCTTCAAAAGATCCTTGATTTCTAATGTTTTACCTTTGTTGCTTGTAGCAATAACAAGAGTAGTCAATTTTTTCATTCAAACCTCATTTTTCCTTTAGAAAACCTGGTCCTATGGGCCCGCTCAGAGTTCTTCGGCTCTGCCTGAAAAATCGCTACAAGAGTTTGAAGTGAGCTAAAGTCAAGGAATTCTATTAACTATTTAAAATCAGTGGAGCACAGCGACTCCATAACTTTAGGCACTTTAGCTCACTTTAGGCACTTCTAACTTGTCCGGCTTGTAGGATAACAGACCCTTTTAAGGTCAAACCAAAGCCTGGTCCTATGACCCAGGATTCTTTACCATTGAAATGTAAGCGTTAACGAAGGTCATTACTATAAATCATGGTTGGATCTTTGTAAAGTTTTTTCAATTGCTTGTTGGACTAAAGAAAATTCTTTACAGGTCAAGGGGTGCTGATATATTAGTCCTTCATAACACCATACGAGAAAATAGAAAATGTAATATCAAGTTTGATGAACTCGTAAAAAGTCACGAATTCAACTATAGATGGCTAAGTAAAGAGACCTTTGAAAAATGCTCAATTTTAATAACAAGGAAGGCGAAAATTTTAACCACAGGAATACATTGAGTATTTTGAGGATTAAAATTTGAGCCTGACGCAGGAATTGGGCAAAAGGGGGCGTTTTGCAAAGGTCTCGTAAAAAGGTTCATATACAAGGCGTAGTAGATGGGACTTTTTACGACGCCATCAAGTTTAAGGAAGGTATCATGCACAAATTACTCGCGGAACATCCCGGTCTGAAAATGCTGCTTTTGGGAAACGAAGCCATTGCCCGTGGGGCGGTTGAGGCCGGAGTCGCTGTTGCAACAACATACCCCGGAACTCCCTCTTCAGAAATATCAACCAACTTTTTCCAGATATCCCGGGAAAGCAACCTCTATTTTGAATACAGCACTAATGAAAAGGTGGCACTTGAAGTGGCGGCCGCAACTGCAAATTCCGGCGTCCGCAGCATGTGTGTCATGAAGCACGTGGGAATGAATGTGGCTGCGGACGTTTTTATGACCCTTGCGTACATTGGCGTTAAGGGGGGGCTTGTTATCGTTACGGCCGATGATCCGTACATGTTTTCGAGTCAGAACGAACAGGATAACCGTTATTATGGCAAGTTTTCAGGTCTGCCCGTGGTGGAACCGTCTTCGGTGCAGGAAGCTAAAGATATGGTTGCTTATGCTTTTGAAATTTCAGAAAAACTTCAGCAACCGGTTATCTTCAGAACCACAACCAGAATAAATCATTCCACTGCTCCCGTGGTTTTTGGTGAAATCAAGTCGGCCGAAACCAGCGGTGATATTTCCAAGGATCCGTTTAATCAGGTGCCCGTTCCTGCTGTTGCCAGAATTCTTCATGCAAAACTGCTAAGCAAACTTGAGACCGCCGAAAACATGTCCGAAAATTCAGAGTACAATTTCATCATGGGCAACGGCGCCTGGGGAATTATATGTAATGGAGTAAGTTACAACTATGTGTCTGATGCAGCCAAAGATCTGAACATAGAACATCTGGTTAAGATATTTCGGATCGGATTTTCGCATCCCATGCCCGGAGTCATGATCAAAGGGTTTTTAAAAGAATCTGAAAAAGTGCTGATTGTGGAAGAAGGCGAGCCTTTTATGGAAGAAACGGTCAAGATGTTGGCACAGGAGGAAAAATTAACCCTTCCTATTTTGGGGAAAAGTCAAAAATATTTCTCACGACTGTATGAATTCGATCCCGCCCTGGTAAGACAATCCATGGCAACCTGTTTTGATGTGGCATATACACCGGCTAAGGTCCCGGATCTTTCCGATATTCCTGAAATTCCGGAGCGTCCGCCCAACCTTTGTGCCGGGTGCTCTCATCGGGCCACCTTTTATGCTGTAAAAAAGGCATCGGAAGGTATGGATACAATTTGTCCAACCGATATCGGCTGCTATACCCTCGGGTTTCTGCCGCCCCTTGCCATGGGAGATTTTCTGATATGTATGGGAGCTTCTGCGGGAGTATCCTGCGGTTTTTCAATAAAGACCAACAAGAAAGTCATTTCCTTTATCGGAGATTCCACCTTTTTTCATTCCGGAATACCCGGTTTAATTAATGCCGTCTATAATAACCATGATTTTACCATGGTAATTCTTGATAACGGCACCACCGCCATGACCGGGCATCAGCCTAATCCCGGAGTTGATATGAAAAAACTGAACATTGATGGGTATGGGATGGTGTCTATTGAAAAGATCGTCCGGGCTGTTGGGGTATCCCACATCACGGTTATCAGGCCGTACAGGGTTAAAAAGAGTATTGATGCCGTCAAAGAAGCCCTGAATTTTAAAGGGGTTTCGGTGGTGATATCCAAAGAAATTTGTACGCTGTACGCGAGGGGTCTGAAGAAAGCCCGGGGTAAGCCTTTTTTTGTAAGTGACAAATGTAAAGGTCACAAGGATTGTATCAATGAGCTTGCATGCCCTGCCTTTTTCATAGAGGATAACATGGTTCAAATCGATCCTGTCATGTGTTCGGGGTGTTCCGTCTGCGCCCAGATCTGCCCGGAACATGCAATTTTGCCCATTAGGGACACATAAGTAACGTCTCAATAAGCTCTGGTGTGTTAATTGATGATATTAACCCGCCAACTGACGCAGAGATTGCGGAAAAGGGCCATTTCTGGATGGAAACTAGTCAAAGATTGGATTGCTAAATGAATACAACGAGATTAATAATAGTGGCTGTGGGGGGACAGGGAAATCTATTGGCTTCCAGGGTTATCGGAGAAGCCGCACTCCTTTCAGACATTGATGTGCGTATGAGTGAAATACACGGCATGGCTCAAAGGGGTGGGGTAGTTGAATCCTCAATTGTGTTTGGGGATGCCCAAAGCACCGTAATTTCGAACGGTGAGGCCGATGTGCTTTTAGGGTTTGAGCCCTCGGAAACCCTGCGGGCTTTAAATAAATGCAATTTAAATACGGTTGTTATTACAAATCTGGCCAAGCTTCCGTCTTTTACGGTGACCACGGGAAAAAGTGTTTATCCGGATCTGGATGTGCTCCAAGAATTGATTCGGAAGAAAACGGCAAAACTTATTGCCTTTGATGCAGCGTCCATGGCAGTCAAAGCCGGAAACATCTTGTCCGTAAATATGGTTCTTTTGGGTGCCTTGATTCAAACTCATACAATTCCCCTGTCAGCCAAAAATGTCAAGGAAGCGATAATAAAAAGAACCCGAAAAGTTTTTGTTGATTCCAACTTAAAGGCTTTCGATTTAGGGTTCTCCGCCGCCCAAGAACTCGGATAGTTAAAAGTGTCTATGTCTGGTTAACCGGTTAACCCGTTGTCCGGTATTAAATTACGGGCTAACGGGCATAACGGGCCAACGGGCACAACCTTTTTTAGCTTTAGCTCACTTTAAACTTTAGTTCACTTCGAACTCTTGCAGCGATTCTTCAGGCAGAGCCGGAGAACTCTGACATGGCCCAAAGGACCACTTATAGTTGCGTGTATGCTTCAAGAACTCTCCATTAGAAACTTTGCTATAATCGATGACCTTCAGATATCCTTTTCAGATGGACTGAATATTTTGAGCGGGGAAACCGGTGCCGGTAAATCTATCATCATAAATGCGGTCAATTTGCTACTCGGAAGCCGGGCAAATGTTGGGCTCATTCGTACCGGCAACGAAACAGCGGAACTCGAAGCATTGTTTCAAATTGCAAAGCAAAGCACAATCGCTGGAATTATGAGAAAAAATGGTTTTGATCCCGAGGAAGGCCTTTTGATAAGAAGGATTATTTCCAGAAAAGATCGCCACAGGATTTATATCAATGGGCACCTTGCCACCACTCAAACGCTGAATTTGATAACCGAAAATCTTGCAAGCATATCCGGGCAGCATGCTCATCAGAGACTGTTAAAAGAAGAAAAACAACTGGAGATAATTGATCAGTTTGGAGATTTGATTCCGTTGCGGGATGAGGTTTCCGGGTGTTTTCATGCAATAGTCCCGTTGATTCGGAACCTTAAAAACCTTAAGGCCAAAAAGGCTCGTCACGCCGAACACGTTCAGCTGCTTGAATTCCAGCAAAAAGAGATCCGGCAGGCATCAATAACCACCGGAGAAGACACTGCTCTTGAACAGGAACGGATACGTCTGAAAAACGGTGAAGAACTTTATCAGGTGGTTCACAGCAGCGTTGAAGCGCTTTACAGTTCACAGGGTGCGGCTGTTGAACGCCTTGTAAAGGTGCAAAAGGATCTTGAAAAAGCTTCCCGGATAGACCCCGCCCTCGTCCCGAAAACAGAGAGTATTACCGAAGCAGCCATTTATCTTGAAGATATTGCTGAAGAGCTTAGAACTTACCTGGAAAACATACAGATCGACGAAAACCGTCTTGAAGCGGTTGAGGCACGCCTTGACACCCTAACTAAGCTCAAGCGCAAATATGGAAAGTCTCTTGAGGATGTTCTTTTGCAACTTGAATCCATAGACCATGAGCTTTCAGGCATAGATAATTTATCAGAGAATATCGTTGATACCGAAAAAAAGCTTTCCTTTCTGCACGGCAAGCTGGTCAAGCTGGCCATGAAGCTTTCCACTAAAAGGAAAAGGACAGCAACAACACTTGCAAAAAAAGTGGAAAGAGAACTTGGTACACTTAAGATGTCCCAAACAACGTTCCAGATTTCCTTTCGAACAATACCTGTGGAAGAAAACACAGATACATATCTTACAACAGAAAAGAACATCATCAATGAAACCGGTATCGACCGCGTAACCTTCCTGATTGCTCCGAATGTGGGAGAACCGCCGAAACCGATTAGCAGTATTGTTTCAGGGGGTGAACTTTCAAGGGTTGTACTTGCTTTAAAGGCCATACTGGCCAAGAGCGAAGCAGTGGAAACCGTTGTCTTTGATGAGGTTGACGCGGGAATCGGAGGGAGCGTGGCAGAGGTAGTGGGGAAAAAACTCTCATCTCTTGCCTGTCATCATCAAATCATCTGTATCACTCATCTGCCTCAGATTGCAAGGTTCGGCGACCATCATTTCAGTATCTCAAAGCATGTTGCCCAGGGGAGAACCAGAACAACCATAAACCGTTTAACCGAGACGAAACGGGTCAAAGAGATCGCCCGGATGCTCGGAGGCGAAAAAATTACCCGTGCTACTCTTGAACATGCACATGAGATGCTAAATAGTGTCCATCCATAAATGGTCTTTTTGCCCAATCCGCCGGAGGCGGACAAGTCTCTGCGTTATGTTCAAAAAATAATCCTCGGAATATTAAACATATGCCTGTGGTTATTTTTTTCACATGCCTTGATCTTGAACAAAAATCCTCATTTATGGATGGACACTGAATAAAATAGTTTGAAATACCATGACTCTCTATAGCATTCCACCATTATTGACATTGTGCTGCTTTATCGGCCTTGCCGCTCTGACTATTTTCCGTGGTTCCAGGACAAAAACCAATTTTCTTTTTTTTACGATTTGCATACTCGGTTCTTTTCTCTATATCGACATACTTTTCGCCTTCAATGTCACATCGGAAAAAATCGCTCTTTGGGTCAGTCGTACGGATCATTTTTTTATTGTGTATGTATTTCCCGTATACATTCATTTTTTTCATGCTTATCTCAATATTTCGGGTCGAAAATGGCTTGTCAGGAGTACATACGCCTATGCATTTATTCTGATGTGCGTTACGCCCACACCTTATTATATCGAATCCATGCAGAAACATTATTTCGGTTATTTTGCAAAGGGCGGAATCCTTTATCCTTTTTTCGGTCTGGCCGCGCTCTTCGTCACCCTGTATGTTCTGGTACTGTTGTTGAATGCCATCCGTAAAGAGACAAACAGTTCCCACAAAAACCGGCTTAAATATCTGTTTGCCGGATTTGGCTTTATGGGCCTCATGAACGGATTGAATGTCTTTCCGGTCTATGGGTATTCCGTATATCCTCCCGGCAATTTAAGTTTTGTTCCCCTTATTATTTTTGCTGTGGGACTTTTTAAGCATGATCTTCTTGACATGGGAATATTAATTAAAAAAAGCCTCATTTATTCACTTTTGACCGCATTTCTGACCTGCTTATATGCTTTGATCATCATTGTGGCAGATAAGGTCTTTAAGAATTTTAATTTTTCGGATTCCATCTATTTCCCCATATGCTTTTTTTTCTTGATCGCTTTTGTTTTCGGACCGCTAAAATCAAAAATACAGGTGATTATCGATCGCATGTTCTACAAAGGCAAGTATGATTATCAGAAAACCATCAAACGGGTTAGTCAGTTGATCGTATCCGTGCTCGATTATGATGAAATCGGCAAACTTCTGATAGATACGGTTGTTGATACCATGAAGGTTCGTCATTGCACTCTTTTTTTGAGGGATACATCGGGATCGAGTTTTATAAATTTTTCCACCCGCGGGGAACCCGTTGATCCGGGGCGTTCTATTTTGATAAACAACCACACGTGTGTGATCAAATTCATGAAAAATCAGCGCCGGCCCGTTATTAGGAAAAATCTTAAGCTAAAGATTTCATCGCCCGAGATGCCGGATGTGCTCAAAGATATGGATGGGTTGGGCGCAGAAATCATTCTTCCGATGATCTTTGAAGAAAACCTGAACGGATTTATTGTTCTGGGGGAGAAACTTTCCGGGGATCTTTTCACCCGTGAAGATATGGATCTTCTTGAGACACTTGCCGGACAGAGTTCACTTGCTGTTGAGAATGCGCGTTCCTATAAGTCGCTTAATGATCTGAAGGAGAATCTCGAAAAAAAGGTCGAAGAAAGAACCACAGACCTTAAACATGCTCTTTCTGAAAAGGAGCGAACCCAGGAAATGTTAATCCAATCGGAAAGCCTTGCCGCAATCGGACAATTGGTTGCAGGCGTTGCCCATGAATTGAACAATCCCTTGACAACGGTTACAAGCCTGGTACAGGCAACCATAGAAGATATTGAGCAATGGGATAAACGGCAGCCTTTTGACCCGGACTTGATAGACGATCTAAAGTTTGCCGATACGGAACTTGCCAGGGCCAAGTCGATTGTGGCAAGTCTTTTAGGGCTTTCCCGGCAGACCCAAACCTATTCGGAAGGGGTGAGCATCAATTTGGTTGTAAAAGATGCTTTAAGGATTATGCACAACCAGTACAAACATCATGATCTTGAGATCGTGGAAAAATATGACCGAAATCTCCCGAATATTCAGGGAAATTTTGCCAATTTGGGTCAGGTGGCGCTGAATATTATTAAAAATGCTATTCAGTCTGTTATCGACATTAAAGGAGTCATATATCTAGATACATGGTTTGACTCTGATAAAAACCAGGTGGTTTTTTCGTGCAAAGATACCGGGTCCGGCATCCCTGAATCTATCCGACATGATATTTTCAAGCCCTTTTTTACAACCAAAGAGGTAGGCAGGGGAACCGGCCTTGGATTATACATCTGCCATGAAATCATCCGGAAACATGGCGGCACGTTAAAGCTTAAAGACAGTGATGGACCGGGTGCGGTATTTGAGATAAAGCTGCCCATAGATGGTAAATCTTGATGGCGTCGTAAAAAATCCCATCTACTGCGTTGTAGTATTTTTTCAGACACTCGGCATACTACATGTATGGCCTCATTCCTGAAAAAATACTACGCCTTGTATATGAACCTTTTTGCTTAGCCATCTATAGTTAAATTCGTGACTTTTTACGAGAACGTCAATCTTGACAATTGCGAAAAGATGATAAAAAATATTCAATAAAAAGGAGTGCAATCATGCCGATATATGAGTTTAAATGTTTAAAATGCGAAGAATTTATTGAGATGTTGATCATGAATCAAGATGATGAAGTTGAACTAAAGTGTCCAAAGTGCGGCGGCGAAGAACTGGAACGGGTTCTGAGCACAACCAGTTACAACATGGGCTATGGTCCCGGAACAAGTGCCGGGGCTAAATCTCAGACCAGGACCTGCCCAAGCGGCAGCTGCACCACCTATGAAGTACCCGGGCACACGCGGTAAGTGCTTTTTATAGAAGAACTATGCTTATATACGATGATATATTTTCATGGAGCGGATGGGGCGGCAAACTCATGCTCGGAAGTGGTAAGTGCCAACTCCGGATTTATGATCTTAAAAAAGATGATAAAAAGGGTCTGATGCATTTAAGACCCATTATCGTGGTGGTCTCAGATGCCCCGGACAGTAAGATGCCGGTAAGGAGCGCCACCAGCCATATTGCCACCCTGGTTGCAGAGGAGTTTAACATCGATCCACACCGCATGCTCTGGATAGAATATTATCCGGAGAATAAATATGGTGTTGATGGCAAACATGTGATTTCGGAAAAATTGGATGCTGTTGAATTTACATGGCATGAAGACAAGGCCATACAGCCGAAATGGCGAACATTAAAGCCGCCGCTGCTGGATGAAATCAAAAAACTGGTAAACAGTTGATCACATAGGGGGTCGTTCGTGCAGAATGTGCTTAACATTTTTACTTAGCCATCTATAGTTGAAACCGTCGGAGTTATACTCGCGGCGCCCAAGTTGCTCCACATCACCTATCTTGAAGCTGCAGCCAAATCGGCAATTGCAAATTTTAGGTTAAAATAAAATATTTCTTTTTTAGATAAAATAATGGAACGTTCAGAAGAAAAAAAACAGGTGTTGAAAAAGCAGGAGAGGACCTGTTTAACTTCGCAATTAATCGTGAGGACATTAAAACGCTAATAACTCATCTGTCGGAAGAAGCGGACATCAAGCGGGGCAAGGTTGAATATGAACTCCAGATACTGAAAATCATCAGCATCGGCTGGAGCATATCCTATTATCTGGAAAATGGTGCTCAAAAAAATCAGCTATTAGAAAGTTACTGGCAGGCGGTTCATGAATTTTCACAGAGCATATCTACAACAACCGGACTTATGACCGGCAATGATATTGATTATTTTCAAATACTAAAAGAGCGGCTGGATATGTATGTAGCTGCCATAACCCAAAAACCTAACGCACCTGAGCCTGCAGTTGTAATAGGACCGGAATTTGCCAGGACCTGCGGTAACATGGATGATGTATTCACGGTTATGACCGGCTCAAGGATGTTCATTACAACCATCGGTAGCGTTAAGGAATACCTTGGTACCATAAAACTCAGATAACCCGTGTATTTCCCGTCATATTTGAACAAACAAGGAAAGAACCCATGATGATAATTGATATTCCGGGACATATAAGATTAGATATCAAACATGTTGTGTGTGATTTCAATGGGACTATTGCTATTGACGGAAAGCTGATTGACGGGGTTCGTGATATTATTAATGAGCTTTCCGAGCATATAGAGTTTCACGTAATTACTGCTGATACTTATGGATTTGTTGAACGTGAATTAGAAAATGTTAATTGCAAACTGGTAAAGATATCTAAGCAAAATCAGGCGCATAGCAAACTTAAGTATGTTTCGGCTATCGGGAAAGACCATACGGTTTGTATGGGTAACGGGAATAATGACAGCTTGATGCTCAAAGAAGCGTGTTTGGGGATTGCTTTGGTTCAAGAAGAGGGAGCTTGCGTTGAAACCCTGCTATCTTCAAATATTGTTTGCAAAAGCATCATTGATGCATTTGGTTATTTTAAGGAACCCAAACGGCTGATGGCAACTTTAAGAAGATGAGAAGTTCGATAGAAATAATGCATCTCAAGTTTCGCACCCATTACTAACTTGAATCTTTTTCACTATCGGGAGCAATTTCTTTAGCCTTTTTAAATTTCTCATGTGCTTCTTCCTTTCGGCCAAGAGCTAACAATGCAATGCCGCAACCGTATAGAGCAGGAACAAGGTCAGGTTCAACTTTTAAAGCCTTCTGAAATTTCTCAACAGCTTCTTCGAACTGCTGCAACTCCACAAGAGCCACTCCCCAACTGCACCATATCTGGACATTTTCGGGTGCTTGTTTTACCGCTTCACTAAATTTTTTAATTGCCTCCTCATACTGCTGCATATTTATACCTCTATTTGTCTGATTCTTTTTTCAGTTTTTCTTCCAGTTCAACAAAAAGATCCTTTTGCTTTTTTGCCTGCTTGGCCTGAAAAGACTCTATTTCCCGGGTAAAATCCTTCTTGGAATTCTGAAATTCCTTGAGCGCTTCCCCCAGTTTGTCTTCCTTTTTATCCCTTGAAATTTCTTCTATTTTTAAATGATTTTTAATAAAAAAGCGGGTCCCAAAGCCACCTTCAACCACATCAACAATCCCGATCTCTTTCAGCTTTTTACAAATTAAATTTCCTCGTTCCAGAGAAAAAGATATGATCTGGCAAACCTCATCCATAGAAGGAGGCGTAGAATTCCGGTGTGTAAGAACCCTTATGGCAGCTACAACAAGATGTGCATCGGAATAAAAATCTGAGTTTTGCATAATAATTGAAAAAAAATCAGGGTCCATAGGGCCCGGCTTTGGGTTACCCCTGAAAGGGGCTGTTTTACTTAAAACTGTTCAAGTTAAAAGTGCCTATATCCGGTTAGCCGGTTAACCGGTTAGCCCGTTGTCCGGTATTAAATTACGGGCCAACGGGCACAACCTTTTTTAACTTTAGTTCACTTCAAACTCTTGCAGCGATTCTTCAGGCAGAACCGAAGAACTCTGACCTGGCCCTGAGGACCAGGTTTTTAACAACCAAATAAAAGGAGTTATCGTATTCCTGCTTCTTGACATAAGACGATCAGAAGAGTAACATTTATTTTTATCTTGTCAAGCCGCAAAAAAAAACAACCAACAATTAAAGGAGGGAAACATGACTGAAATAATTGATGTAAAAGCCAGGGAAATACTCGATTCAAGAGGTAATCCCACAGTTGAAGCAGACGTGTTTGTTTCCTGCGGCGCTGTGGGACGCGCGGCAGTTCCTTCCGGCGCTTCCACAGGAAAACGTGAAGCCTTAGAGCTCCGTAATAAACGATCAAAGCGGTTTGGCGGCAAGGGCGTTGTCACTGCCGTTAAAAACGTGGTGGATAAAATTGGACCTGCTGTCCGGGGCATGGATGCAGCAGATCAAGGTGCACTGGATAGATTCATGATCGAACTGGACGGTACGCCCCACAAATCCAAGCTGGGAGCAAATGCAATACTCGGCGTATCAATGGCCGCTGCACGGGCTTCTGCTCTGGCCTATGGGTTACCGCTCTATAGATACATTGGAGGAATTAACGCCAGATGTCTTCCACTTCCCATGATGAACATCATAAACGGGGGAGCCCATGCTGCCAACAATCTTGACATACAGGAATTCATGATCGTCCCTGTGGGCGCTAAGTCCATCACTCAGGCCGTACAGATGGGAGCAGAAACCTTTCATAGCCTGAAAAAGATACTTAAAAACAAAGGGCTGAGCACTGCCGTGGGGGATGAAGGCGGTTTTGCTCCGGACTTTGAATCTCATGAAGAGGCCATAAAATTCATTATTCGCGCAATTGAGTCTGCGGGATACAAACCGGGGAGCGATATCGGAATCGCCCTGGATCCTGCTGCAAGCGAGTTTTATAAAAAAGGAAAATATGTCCTAAAATCAGAAAATAAAAAACTGAGTGCCGAAAAGCTTATCGATTATTATCAAAATTTGGTTGAAAACTATCCTATACTTAGTATAGAAGACGGTCTTGCCGAGCAAGATTGGAAAGGCTGGGAATTGATGACCGACCGGATGGAAGGATCAATCCAGATCGTTGGCGATGACATCTTTGTAACCAATCCTAAGATATTCAGGAAAGGGATTGAAAAAGGGATTGCAAACTCGATCCTGATCAAACTTAATCAGATCGGAACGGTTACCGAAACCCTCGATACCGTTGACATGGCTGAACAGGTCGGCTACACCACGGTTATATCTCACAGATCGGGGGAAACAGAAGACTCTTTTATTTCAGATTTTGTGGTGGGTGTAAACGGCGGCCAGATAAAAACCGGTTCCATGTCCCGCAGTGACCGGATCTCCAAGTATAACCAGCTCATGAGGATTGAAGAGGAACTTGGGGACGGGGCCACCTTCGCAGATGAAATACTTTAGGTTTCTTTTGCATCGATACCCGAACAAATTATTGGTCATTTTTCTCGGATTTGTGCTGGTGACGTGTTTGGTTGCACCAACAAATGCTTATGTCTTGCCCGGACCCTATATCCTGAAACTAATGACCCAAAATCTTGGGAAAGCCAAAAGCCTCCTTGTTTCTCAAAAATTGGTAATTCATGATGAAAGTCCGCAAAAAATCGGAGTTGAACTCAATGAAACCTTGAGGTACGTTTTCCCGGAAAAGTTCCGTTCGGACACCTCGTCTGAAAATGTTCACAGGATTTATGTGTTATCAAAAGGCAAGGCCGTAACCGTTATTGACGGAAAAATTGCCGATGAATCAGATAACCGTTATGATCGTTATAAAGACATACTTCTTTTCAAACCCAGGAAGATGCTTAAAGACAAGCTTTCCCTTCTCGGTGTGGATGTAACGGTTTCAAGCCTGGGGCGATTTCAGGGCAAACCGGCGTATATTTTGGGTGCCCAATATCCGGACGAAACGGTTCCTCAGGTATGGCTGGATAAGGACACATTCAGACCGTTTCGCTGGATAATGACCAGCAAGGCCGGGAAAAGCCGGGAAAACAGTTTAGAGGTTCGATATTTTGAATGGCGCAAGGTGCATCATACCTGGTATCCAATGCGTATTGAGTTTTTTGCAACCGGCATTCTTGTGCGGGAAATTCATGTGCAAGATATAAAGGTGAATCCTTCTTTTCCGGACGAGCTTTTTGATATCAAGCACCTAAAATCACTCTATCCCCAGGTTGCCCCTGCTGAACAGGAACAAGGTAATAAAGAGGATCTGAATGAAGTTCAAAAGACCATTGAGGATTTTAAGAAACTATATGAATAGTGTGCATCCTGAATCTGGAACTGAGGCGATATATGAATCATGAAACAAAATTTATATTTGTGACGGGTGGCGTGCTTTCATCCCTGGGCAAGGGGCTTGCTTCTGCAGCAATCGGAGCACTCTTAGAATGCCGCGGGCTTACTGTAACCATACAGAAGCTCGACCCTTACATTAATGTTGATCCCGGAACCATGAACCCCTTCCAGCATGGAGAGGTCTATGTAACTGATGACGGCGCAGAAACCGATCTGGATCTAGGACATTACGAGCGATTTACCAGCGCCATATTGGGTCGCGACAACAACTTTACCACAGGAAAAATATATCATTCGGTCATCACCAAAGAACGGAGGGGAGACTATCTGGGAGGTACGGTCCAGGTAATTCCCCACATTACAGACGAGATTAAACGAAGTATTAAACTTGTGGCGGACTCCGTGGATGTCGTCATCGTCGAAATCGGCGGAACTGTAGGAGATATAGAAAGCCTTCCTTTTCTGGAAGCCATCCGGCAATTCAGGACAGATGTGGGCAAAGAAAATGCCCTGTATATCCATCTTACCCTGGTTCCATATATTCGTACCGCAGGAGAAGTGAAGACAAAACCCACGCAGCACAGTGTAAAGGAGCTTCGCAGCATCGGTATTCAGCCGGATATTCTCCTCTGCCGTACAAACAAATACCTGCCCCAAGAAATCAAGGCAAAAATAGCACTATTTTGCAATGTAACGGTAGATGAGGTCATTACAGCGAAAGATGTGGAATGTATTTATGAAGTTCCACTGGTTTTCCACAGGGAGGGCCTGGATCAGAAAATTGTGGAAAAGCTTAACATCTGGACAAGAGCGCCCAATCTTGATAATTGGGAGGGAATTGTCAAGAGACTTAAAGAGCCGAAATTGTCTGTTACCATTGCAATTGTAGGCAAATATGTGGATTTGACTGAATCTTACAAAAGCCTAAATGAGGCCCTCCGTCACGGCGGAATTCCCAATGATTGTCGGGTAAACCTCAAGTTTATCGATTCGGAGAAGATCGAGAAAAACAATTGTAGCAAGATTATCGAAGACGCCGCCGGCATACTGGTTCCCGGAGGCTTTGGGTCTCGCGGGATTGAAGGTAAGATTTGTGCTGCAAAATATGCCAGGGAAGAAAAGATTCCGTATTTCGGTATTTGTCTGGGAATGCAGATTGCAGTTATCGAATTTGCGCGCAATATAGCAGGCATGAACGGAGCCCACAGCCAGGAGTTTGATAAAAACACGCCTTTTCCGGTGATATATCTGATGATCGAATGGTATGACGACAAGACCGGAACTTTGCAAAAACGGGACATAACCTCAGACAAGGGCGGAACCATGCGCCTTGGAGCCTACCCATGTGTTATAAAAAAAGATTCCCTCGCTTATAAAGCATACAACATTTCAAGCATTTCTGAAAGACACCGCCACCGGTATGAATTCAACAATGCCTTTAAAAAAAGACTCGAAGAAAATGGACTGGTCATCAGCGGAACCTCACCGGATGGCGAACTGGTGGAAATGGTCGAACTCAAAGACCATCCTTGGTTTTTAGGATGCCAATTCCACCCGGAATTTAAATCGCGGCCCATGAACCCTCATCCCTTATTCCGGGAGTTTATCCGGGCATCATTGGCGTATTCCAAAATCCGCTCTTGATCTTTCAGATTTAATTCAACAGGGGGTGTGTTTTTCTGATAAGGCTTTGTAAATAGCGGAATGAATGATCAGCAACGAAATCGTACACTGTTTGAATGCATTAGGGATCGTTGTGAAAAAACAGCGCTTTTATGAATTCGTAATGAAAAGATAAAAGATGTTATCTACCTAACTTTTTTATTTAAATATTGATACACTGTTTTTTCGTTACGAGCCCTTATGCATGAGTTTGTACGATGTAGTTGCGGATTATTCATGGAGCGGTTAAATTAAAAAACTCCCCGTTTAATCGTAATTCTTTGATAGTAATTTGGAATTTTAAAAAATCCGTGAACGCTTGGTTTTTTTAGAAATATCCGGTCTATAGAGTTCGGTTCATACTCCCCTGCCCATACCCTTCCAGATCCACCGCAACATTAGAAAATCCGATTTCCCTTAACTTCCCAACAATACTCGATCTGACCCCTTGCTCCAGCATTCTTTCAATATCAGCAGAATCGACCTCTATTCTGGCAACCTTAGCGTGCAGTCTTACGCGGCAAGCGTTAAAACCGAGGCCCAATATGACCTGTTCCGCCTGTTCAATCATTTCAAGTTTTTCGGTTGTGATCTGCGTTCCATAGGGAATTCTGGTGGCAAGGCAGGACATGGGCGGCTTGTTCCAGGTTTTTAGGTTCATCTGTTTTGAGAGCGTGCGGATATCATTCTTGGTCAATCCCACGTCCACCATCGGAGCCGTGATTTTCATCTCACGGGCAGCGTCAAATCCAGGACGGAAATCTTCAAGATCATCAACGTTGGCACCATGGGCCACATATTCTATGTTTTTGTCCCTTGCGATCTTCAACAAATCTATAAAAAGATATTTTTTGCACAGATAACACCTTTCCTTTGTATTGGCCGTAAAATCAGGCAGGTTCATTTCCCTTGATTTTACAAGCATATGCTTAACTCCCAGCTCTTGAGCAAAGGCTTTTGCATCCTGATTTTCCATTACGGGATGAAGCGGAGATTTTGCGGTTATTGCAACCAGATTCTTTTTCAATGCTTCATGGGCCACCGCCAAAAGAAAAGTGCTGTCAACACCACCTGAATATGCGATGAGCAAAGAACCATATCCTTTTAGGATGGAAATCAGACGTTCTCTTTTTGATGTTAAGCTATTATTCATTTTCTTTACAAAAAGTGAGCTATTGCCAATAAATATCATCTATAAAAAAATGTTTACAAAACTTATGTATTCTTATATACAGTATTTTCTAATTTTTATATATAAAATCATAAACAATTTCAAAGAGGTTTTTTTATGGGAAAAAACAGTCTACTTAAATCGACCGCTAAAACAAAAAAAAAGACAAAACCAAAAGCAGCCGCTAAAGCTAAAGCTACTCCAAAAGCCAAGGCCGCTACCAAAGCCAAAACCGCCGCTAAAGCTAAAGCTGCTCCAAAAGCCAAGGCCGCTCCCAAAGCCAAAACCGCCGCTAAAGCAAAAAAACTGGCGCCGAAGACAAAAAAGAAGAGGGTTTCAATGAAAGAACTCATTCATAAAAAATTCGATACATGGAAACCGGATAAGCTCTATACGGTTACCCCTGATGAAAAATATCTTAAAGGTTTTGCCGCACCGCCTTTTGCCTCAGGCTCAGAAGAAGAAACTCGGCGGATCAAGGAGCTGCTGCTGAAAAAATTTGATTTAGCGGAGATTAAGGCCTCTGCCGAAAAGGCCGCAGAGCCGGAAGTGTCTGTATCGTACGAACCACCCGTTGACACCGACACCACCGTTTCTGATCCTATGGAAAAGGCTATGAAATATCTGGTTGCAGCTGTTATTGTTCTTGTTGCACTGGTTGTCGGTTCCAGCATGATAAACAAAACTAAATATTATATGAATGGAAATGAGGGGGCACTTGAAATCTGGCAGGGAAGATTCGCTCCCATGGGTGAAAAGCTTCTGATCACACTGCCTGGAGTTCAGCTCCCTGAAACCATAAAAGATGTTTATCTCAAAAAAGATGTATTTCCGATTGTCTTCAATTATTATGTGGAAAAGGCGGATACGCTGCTGGAAGTTTCGGGAATACCTGATTTTGAAGGAATCAAGAACTATTTAAACAGGGCGCTTCCCTATGCTGTTACATCTGCTTCCACCGAAGCTGCTTACAATCGCTTGAACAACATCGAACTGATGATTCTTCTCTACAAGGTAGATGTAGCCGCCGGAAAGTCAACCATTTCCGACCTTAAAGACGCGAAGCGTTATCTTAACGAAGCGGAAAGGCTCAGTACCGATGATCTGCAAGCTGATATGATAAATCAAAAAATTGATGACGTGGATAAACAGATTGCAACCCTAAAAGCAAAACAAAAGGGAGTAAAATCTCCGGCACCGGTTCCTCCGGCCAAGTAAATTCGTTATAACCCATCTATATAAAAAAGCGGACAGCAGTTATAAAACGGCTATCCGCTTTTTCATTTTATTATCAGTGGGCAGGATAATATCATCACTTAATACTCCAAAACTTGGGAATGTACCAGTTACCTTACTGCGACCGGTGCCGGAACATCCAGCCAGCCAGCGGCAGTGTAACACCGGCCATCAGTATGAGCGGCCAGAGGTGGGGCCAGATCATGCTCACGCCGGCGCCTTCCAGAAATATCTCGCGCAGGGAGATGATGATGTGGCGCACGGGATTGAACAGGGTTCCGATCTGGAGCCAGTGGGGCATGTTTTCGATGGGGGTGGCAAAGCCGGAAAGAATGACGGACGGCATCATGAAAACAAAGGAACCGAGGAGGGCCTGCTGCATGGTCATGGACAGGGAGGACACCAGCAGACCAACTCCCACTATGGTGATGATGAAACACCCCAGGGCCAGGACAAGAGTCGGAACGGTTCCGCGAAACGGCACACCGAACCAATAAACCGCACCAGCCGCAAACAACAGTGCATCAATGATGCCGAATAACATGCCGGGCAGGGATTTTCCGATAAGAATTTCGCCGGGGGTGAATGGAGCAACCAGAAGCTGGTCGAATGTGCCGAATTCGCGCTCCCGCGCCACCGAGAGGCTGGTCAGAATCATGACCACCACCATGCTGACGATGCCGCCCAGGGCCGATACAATGAACCATCTGCTTTGTAGATTGGCGTTGAACCAGGCCCGGTCCACCAGTACCACGGCGGGGCCCTTCGTGATTACCACTCCTTTTTTAACAAGGTCCTGGTTGTGCTGTTCCACGATAGTACCGATATACCCCAAAGCGATCAGGGCCACATTGGAATTACGACCGTCCACGATCACCTGGAGGGTCGCAGGCCGGCCGTTGTGAAGATTACGGCTGAACTCGGACCCGATGTGGATGACAAGCCGGGCCTTTTCCCGGTTAATCACGGCGGCAATCTCTTTTTCGGCCAAAAGGGTCTTTGTCAGCTCAAAATTCTCAGACCCTTGGAACCGGGATAAAAGTTGCCGGGATTCAGAGGTGCGAGACTCGTCCAGTACTGCGTAGCGAACATTTTTAAGGTCATAAGTCGCGGCATACCCGAACACGATAAACTGGAATAACGGTGGGCCGATAATAACAAAACGGCTTTTGGGGTCCTTCAGGATCATGATGAATTCTTTGATCATCAATGCGATGATACGTCGTACGATATGCATCAGCCCTCCAGTCGTTTGGTGATTTTGCGAAAAGCAAGGCTGATGAATAAAACAGCCATGACGGCCAGGGCCAGGGCATTGGGCAGCAGCACCGACCATACATCCCCGGCCATGAAAAGGGTGTGGCTGATGGCCACGAAATATCGCGCCGGGACCACATAGCTTATGGCCTGAATGAATCGGGGGGTGCTTTCCAGGTCAAAAATAAGCCCGGAGAGAAAAAGCGCGGGCAGAAACCCCGCCATAATAGAAATTTGGGCGGCCACGAATTGGATCCGAATGGCAGCCGATATAAACAGCCCAAAGCCCAGGCAAGCCAGCATGAAAAGAGAGCTTAAGAAAAGGAGCGCGCCCACGGAACCGCGAAACGGCACATGAAAAAGCGTGATGCCGACCACCACGGACAGACCCATGCCCAACATACCCAGGATAAAATAAGGAAGCACTTTGCCCAGTAAAAAATCAATTCTGCGAATCGGCGTGACCAGAATAGCTTCCATGGTCCCCCGTTCCCATTCCCGGGCCACCACCAATGCGGTCGAGAGGATTCCGATCAGAGTCATAATCAGGGTAATGAGTCCCGGCACCAGAAAGTTACGGCTGACGGCCGCCTCGTTGAACCAGACCCGTTGGGACACTCTTACGGCAGGGCCGGCCACCTCCTCGCCCCGAACCTGACGCAGTGTAATCCATTTCTGAAGCACGCCCCGCGCGTACCCCTGGATCAACCGGGCCCGGTTGGCATCCATTCCGTTTACAATCACCTGAACCGGAGCCGGATTCCGATTGTACAGGCTGGACGAAAAATTGCCTTGAAGATGAACAATGCCGTCAACGCGCCTTTTATCAAGCCAATCCACCGCTTGGGCCATGGATTTCAAGTGGTTGGTTTTGAAATAGGGCGACAGATCAAATCTTGCCGCCAGGTCACGGGCCTCCGAACTATTGTAATCGAGCACAATGGCGATGGGCACGTTGTCGGGATCCAGTGACACCCCATACCCGAAGAGAAAAAGCAATACTAAGGGTAACACAATTGCAAGCGCAATACTGCTGGGATCGCGCAGGATCTGGAGCACCTCCTTGCGAAGAATCCCCCGCATGCGCATAAAGAAAAGAGCCTGTGGGGTCATTTTCCCCCTCCCCCATTTTCGATAGAATTCTGTCCGCCGGATGGTGCAATATTCCCTTCCGTCAAGGCGATAAACGCGTCTTCGATGGTCGGTTCCTGGTTTCCTTCCGAACGGGCCAGCGCCCGGATTTCAGAGGGCGTGCCCATGGCCAGGTTTTCTCCCTGGGACATGATCAATATCCGATCGCAGTATTCCGATTCTTCCATAAAATGCGTCGTCACCACCACGGTCACCCCCTGTTCGGCAAAGCCGTTGATCCTGAGCCAGAACTCGCGGCGGGCTAATGGATCCACGCCCGATGTGGGCTCGTCCAGGAAAAGAATGTCCGGCTGGCGCAAAAGCGACGCGGCCATGGCCAGACGCTGCTTATAACCGCCCGGCAGTTGGCCGGCGGCCTTGTCGCGCCATTTTTCAAGTCCGAATTCCGAAAAAGCCCATTCCATACGCACCCGCAGCCGATTTCCGCCTAAACCATATGCCTTCCCGAAAAAGCGCAGATTTTCCTGTACGCTGAGCTGACCGTAAAGGGAAAACTGCTGGGCCATGTACCCGAGATGGGAACGAGCCCTGGACGGGGAGTGCCGCAAATTATGCCCAGCCACGCTGATCTGGCCGCCACTGACCTTCAACAGTCCGCACAACATCCGGAAGGTGGTGCTTTTCCCGGCGCCGTTCGGACCAAGCAGACCGAAGATCTCTCCGCGCCGCACCTCGAAGGTGAGTTTTTTGACCGCCTCGAAATTACCGAAAGATTTCTGCAGATCCCTGGTCCGCACCACCACTTCTTCATCCAGGATCGCCTTGCCGGAAGGTGTCTCGGCAGTATTAATTTGAGAACGGCGATCCCGGTGCGGGATCAGCGTCATAAAGGCATCTTCAAAGGTCGAAGAAGTGTTCTTAATGGTTGCCGGCCACTCTTCCGGCAGAGCGTCGGCCACGGCTTTCGTGCCCGAACCGTCGGTCACCACGCGCACCCGACCGGAATGGATGCTGGCATCCACAATATGCTCCCTGCCCACAAGGTGCGTGTGTATTCGACGGGGCTTGATGCCCGGCGCAGGATCCACAAGCACAACCCTCTTGCCCACCCGCTCTTTAAACTCTTCGGGCGTTCCCTGGGCGAGTTTTTCACCTTCATGAAGCACCACCACATGGTCACATCGTTCCGCCTCGTCCAGATAGGCCGTTGAAAGCAACACCCCGATGCCGTCCCTTTTCACAAGCTCGTAAACGATTTTCCACAACTCCCGACGCGAGACCCGGATCCACGCCCACGGTGGGCTCATCCAGCAAAAGCATCTGCGGCGACTTGATCAGAGAGCAGGCCAGCCCCAGCTTCTGTTTCATTCCACCGGAGAGCGCCCCCGCCATGCGCCGGGTATAGGGGCCCAGGCTGGTCATCCGCAGCAAGCGGCGGTAGCGATCTTTACGCTCGGAACGCGGCACCCCCTGAAGATCCGCATAGAGATCCATGTTCTCCTTCACGGTCAAATCCTGATATAGGCCGAATTTCTGGGGCATATAACCGACGCGGCTCTGAATTTCGATGGTGTGGACCACGCTGTCGAAGCCCAGAACGGTAACCGAGCCGGCCGTGGGCACGATCAGGCCTGCCGCCGTTCGGATCAGAGTGGTTTTGCCGGCCCCGTCCGCTCCCACAAGTCCGGTTACCTGTCCGCGCAGGGCATTGAGCGAAACGTCCCGCAGGGCCTGAACCGCCGGCCCCTTTTTGGAGGGAAACTCCTTTCTTAAGTTCCGGACCGCCAGCACCACATCCGTGTCGCCCGGTGTCTGCGCATGTGACTGAGCAACCATATCGCCGGCTATCCTTCATCCGGTTTAGCGGTTTTTTGGGCCGGAGCGCCCCCGTCCCTGGATGCACCGGTCGAAACGGTACGGTCAACGATCACCGTGACCGGCATTCCCAAACGAAGCAGATCTTTGGAATCATGAACGAAAACCCTCACTTCATACACCAGTTTTGTCCGTAAATCCTCGGTCTCCACGGTTTTCGGAGTAAATTCAGCCACAGGGGAAATAAAGCCGATCCAGCCTTCAAAACTTTGATCCGGGAACGAATCGCTCAAGATCTTAGCCTTCATGCCGAGATTGATCCGGCCGAGATCCGGCTCCGGCACATAGGCCCTTACCCACTTGGGGTCCGTCAACGCCAGGGTAACAACCGGCCGATCCGGGCTCGCCATTTCTCCGGGTTCCAGGTTCCTGTTCTGAATCACACCAGCCGCGGGTGATATCAGAGTCATATCCGCAAGCCTTATATTTAAAAACTCAAGAGAAGCCTTGAGAACCTCCAGGTTGTTTTTGGCGGCGGCAATATCTTCCTTGCGGGGGCCTTCAAGGGCCAGATTAAGCGCCTTTTCCTTGACTTTGAGCTGGGCCTGATCCACATCCAACTGAGCCCGGGCATTGTCCATGGCTTGTTCGCTCGTAGCCCCAGCCCCCGACGTTTTTTTGATGCGTTCGAAATTCAGCCTGGTATTTTTGACCCTGGCCTTGGCCGCCGCCACCTCAGCGCGCGTCTGTTCAATCTCCTGCCAGCGGGTCGCGGATATCGATATTTCCGTAGACCTTGAGTTCGGTGGCGGATGGATTCTCCTTCACTTTTATAAACCCCCAGGCGCCCAGAACCCCGACCGGTACAAAAATAACCGCTAAAATGACAATCTTGAAAAATCGATTCATTGTGCCGATGCTCCACCTTCCAGATAAAGATTTTGTTGGGTTATG
>JAFDBA010000124.1 GCA_019313505.1 Deltaproteobacteria bacterium | reverse complement strand
ACATCTCCTTGTGGAAGGCTATCAAGGTTTCTGTCCTTGATTTCCATAATAAACTGATTGTTCTCTCCTTCTGTGACGACCATTGCCTTGAATGTATTTTGAGTCATGAAGTTACCCTCCTTTTTTCGCTGTTTTAGTTAGATGACAATTCCCGATATGCCTCCTGTATCTCTTTGAAGCGCTCTTCCGCCAATTTTTTGAACTCATCTCCCAGATGAAGCACTTTGTCCGGATGGTATTTGTTTGCAAGTTGCTTATAAGATTTTTTAATTTCTTCCCGTGATGCATTTCTTGGGATATTCAATACCTTGAATGGATCTTTTATACTGGCTTTTTTGAATCCGGAGTCCGTTCCAGGGGATTCTTTTTCGTTAGATCTTTTATTCTGTTCGAAATATTGGCGGCGTTGTTGATAAAAGCTCTTGGCACCGGATTGTTTCTGGCTGAGATTTTTCAAGAATCGCCACAGAAAGAATATAAGGACTATATCATCAAGCCAGCCCCAGCCGACAAAATAATCAGGAAGAATGTCGTAGGGGCTCAATACATAAATCAAGCCTAAAATTATCAGAAGAATTTTCATTATCAGCACTCTTTAAAAAAGGGAAAGAGTGTTTTTTGCGTGCCGGCATTTTTGATTTGCAGAAGCAATATTTGTCAAAAATGATGAAGAACTCTGTAGATTATGACGCCAAGAATTACTGCTGCCAATACAATAGTGAAAACCATTTGGTCAATATCAAACTTTTTCATAAGAAATCGAGGCCAATCCGGATTAATCTTCTTCGTCCAATCCAAATACCGTGTGAAGAACCCGAACAGCAAGCTCGGTATACTTTTCTTCAATGATACAGGAAATTCTGATTTCCGAAGTGCTGATCATTATTATATTGATGTTTTCCTTGGCCAGAGTGTTAAACATTATTGATGCCACCCCGGAATGGTTTTTCATCCCCACGCCGATAACAGATACCTTCGCAATATTTTTATCCCCCAGAACGTCCACGGCTCCTATTTCCTCCGCCACCTTTAGTTCGATTTCCATGGCCATTTGAAAATCTTTTTTGGGGACTGTAAATGTGAGGTCCGTTTGACCTTGGGCTCGTGTATTTTGAATGATCATATCCACAACAATACCGGCGTCGGCAATTGGCGTAAAAATTTTAGCTGCAATACCCGGCTGGTCATGAACCTTTTTAAGGGTGATGCGGGCTTGATCTTTGTCGTGGGTAACTGCGGATACAATAAGGCTCTCCATGCCGGCGTCTTCACTAACAACCATGGTTCCTTCCTCCTCGCTGAAAGATGATCTTACATGAACAGGGACATTATATTTTTTGGCAAATCCAACGGACCGGATCTGCAGGACTTTGGCGCCAAGACTGGCCATGTTAAGCATTTCGTCATAGGAAATTTTATCAATCTTTTTTGCTTTCTCACAGACATTAGGATCAGCGGTGTAGATTCCATCCACATCGGTATAGATCTCGCAAAGATCAGCCTTCAGGGCCGAGGCAATTGCCACGGCAGTTGTGTCTGATCCTCCTCGCCCCAGAGTTGTAATGTTACCTTTGATATCACATCCCTGAAATCCGGCCACCACAACGATATTCCGTTTTTTGATAATGTCTATAAGATATTCAGCGCCGATTTCAATTATTCGTGCATTACCAAATGAGCAGTCAGTAACCACCTTGGCCTGATGTCCGAGCATTGACAGGGCAGGGTAGTTCATGGCATTTAGGGTTATTGCCAGAAGAGCTGCCGTTGTTTGCTCGCCTGTGGCCAGAAGAACATCGAGCTCACGTTTTTCCGGTGATTCACTTATCTTGGTTGCCATATCAATCAGGCCATCTGTGACTCCGGCCATGGCTGACAGAATGACAACCACGTCATTGCCCTGGTCATATGTTTTCGCAACCCGTTTTGCGACACTGTGGATCTGTTCAAGATTAGCGACCGATGTGCCGCCAAATTTTTGTACAATTAAACCCATTTTATAAGCCTCTATATTCCAAATTATTTGAACACTTATAGCAGTATTGTTCAGATGATCTTAGGGTTCACGATGTTTAATATCCCACGTAGTGAAACGGCTCAATCTCGGAAAGCTGCTGGGGGGTGAGAGTTTTAAATCCCGATGCTTCAATCAGATCCTTAGCGTGTGCCGAGTCTTTAATCTCTAAAATAAAGACTGCATTTTTCCGACTTTCTATTACAAAGCCATACCCATTTTCAATATTGATATTTTCAGCGCAAAGAATCTGTAAAAGTTTGTCAAGTCCACCAGGACGATCCTCAATCAACACTGCAACAACTTCTTTAAGCTCAACCGGGATGCCTTCTTTGCTGAGCGCCTTTTGTCCCTGTTTGGGGTTGTTTACAATAAGATTGATGAACCCCGCATCGCCAAAAGAAGTTATCGAGGCAGACCGAATATTGATCTTTTTCCGGGCAAGTATTGAAGTAATTTGAGACAGGACGCCGGGTTTGTTTTCTACCGGTATTGTAAGTTGATAGGCTTTCATCCTAAAAACATAAAAAAACAATCTAAGCGTGTCAATATATTTCGAGCAAAGAACTATCGAAGATTCGTCTCAAAATTAAAGGATCACGTCTGCTCCTGGTTCTTTCATTTATATTTATGAGTTCCAGCCATCTCCACGAATCCGAATCCTTTTGATATCGCAATCAAAATGCTAAGGGCACTCCATTATAAATCCATGGAATGCCCTTTTTTAATTCAAAAATGATAAGCTAAACCACAGTGACATTTACCGCAGCAGGACCTTTTTGGCCCTGCTCTATGTCAAAGGTAACTCGGTCGCCTTCATCAAGAGTCTTAAAACCGGTTGCATTGATTCCTGAATGATGAACAAATACATCCGGGCCATCTTCCTGCTCAATGAAGCCATACCCTTTGCTGCTATTAAACCATTTTACAATTCCATCAGCCATAGTGACACCCTCCTTTCAAAAAATTCTCATAGTTCCAAACTGCAGGTTGCCGCTATGACAAATGGATCTTTCCTTCAGAACGAAACCGGCCCGCCAATTAAGAACAGGTCTTTATTGATTGTTTGGATAATAACATTTTATTGAGAAAAATCAAGTTATTTAATGGATAAGAAACCCTTCCCCTTGCTTTACCTGGAACCCCCTGTATTCTTTGCATCTTTTCACTTTAGGTATTATCGTATTATTTATGTCTTCACATACACACCAATCCCTGAGCTCTTAATCTTGCCCTGCTTTTTCAAAAGCTTAACATTGTCATATATTTTTCTTCTATTGAAACCAGTTTTTTCCATTAATGCAGCGACATCAACGCCCTTTTTGTATCTTTTAATAATGCCAAAAAGAGTATCGGCAGCTGTTAATTTGACGGTTTTTTTAGCAGTGGTTTTTTTAACGATGACCTTTTTCACGGGTTTTGCTTTGGCCACGGTTTTCTTTGCTGATTTTGCCTTGACTGCTTTTGCTTTTGGTTTCTCAAGTTTCCCGACCTCGACAATAATTTTATCAACTTTTTTTGATAGTGCTTTTAGATCCTTGCTTGCAGCTCGCAGATTCTTTATTAGATTCTTCATTTCCGGGCTCCTCCTCTCTTTACAAGTTTAATGACCCATCCTCTCTTCCAACTCTTTCCCACATTAAAAAAACGGAAGCTTCTTTAACTTAATTTGCAGCCTCCGAAATTTGAATTAATTCAACCAAATACATCAACACTAAAGAACTGTCAAGCATTCTGTAGATTTGGAGAATTATGGGTTTAAAAGAATGGAGCCAGATCGTATAAATCGGACTTTCAAATAACTAAATTATAACTTGCTGATATAATTGACAAGTTATTTTCGTTTACAGTGCCGCGAAGCGGCATAATATAGCTTTTTACGAGTTCATGAATAGTGAGAATTGAATATTATTCATATTTAAAAAATTGTCTTAAAATGCATTTTACAGGAGGAACTATGATATACCTTTTAGATACCAATACATTTACTTCTTGAACAGTTTCTCAGAAAATATAATCTCTCAATTTAAAAGGTTATCACCAGCAAAACTTGCTCTCTTTCTCTCCCTCTTATCTTCTATTCTTATCTGTAATCAGTCTGTAAGGAATTTTAAGGTCCGTTTGCGAACGATGCGCTGAAATCCATAACCCCATCAGGTTCATTCAGGATACCGGTGGGATTTTTTATTTATGCACCTTGAATCCAAAATAGCCTTGACTGTTTTGGAATTAAGTATAAAATAGACATATGCGCTATATAACATCCCACATTCTGGATGACCTGAAGAGAAAGATGGTTTTCGTAGGAGGTCCCAGGCAGGTAGGTAAAACAACCCTTGCAAAGGCCGTCCTTTCCGGCAATTACCCTGATGGGCGTTATTTTAACTGGGATTTTGACGAAGACCGTCAGGATATTCTTCGAAAAAGGTGGAGCACAGATAATCCACTGCTCATATTTGATGAGTTGCACAAGTTGCCCAAGTGGAAGGGCTGGATCAAGGGGATATATGACGTGTCTCACGATCTCCATTCATTCCTGATTACGGGTTCAGCCCGTCTTGATGTCTATCGTCGAGGCGGCGACTCCCTATTGGGAAGATACCATTACTGGCGGTTGCATCCTTTCACCCTCGATGAGATCCCAAAGGGGATTTCTCCAAAAGATGCTTTCAAACGTCTGATGACGCTTGGGGGGTTTCCTGAGCCGTTCCTGGATGGTGATGAACGCATCGCGAGACGCTGGCGGCGGGAACGCTTTGACAGGGTTCTGAGAGAGGATGTCCGGGATTTGGAGCCGGTAAGGAACATTCAGCTATTAAGCTTATTTCTGGACCTGTTGCGGCACAGGGTGGGTGGTTTGGTCGTTATGTCAAATCTTGCCAGGGATCTGGAAATTTCTCCAAAGACGGCAAAAGCGTGGCTGGAAACTCTGGAGAGAATGTATTTGGTATTCAGCGTAAGGCCCTATACAAAGTCATTGCCGCGGGCGGTAAGAAAACCGCCAAAGGTCTACTTTTTTGATAATGGTGACGTTCTGGGTGATGAAGGGGCCCGTTTTGAGAACCTTGTTGCCACATCGCTCCTGAAACGATTGCACTATCTCGAAGACAGCCAGGGCTATAAATATGAACTGCAATATATCCGCGACAAGGAAGGCCGAGAAGTTGATTTTGCAATTATTAAAGAAGGGGAGCTGGAAGAGTTGATAGAAGTTAAATACTCGGACGATTCAATAGCAAGATCGCTCTCCTATTATGCTAACCGCCTTAACCCCAAAAAGGCCGTACAGATTGTTTCGGAGATAAAAAGACCATATGACAAGGGTAAAATAAGAGTTACCGACCCCATATCCTATTTCAGCAACTTCTTCAAATGAGAACTCAAGGAGCTGTAAGAGAATAATAATTGTAAATTGTGAACTCTGAATTGTATATTGTGAATTGTGGCTGGAAAGCCAGAAGCTATATTACAATGGGGGCTTTAGCTTGTCTTACGACGTGAGTAAATTGGGCGATTGTTGAAAATTTTGTTTCAACTTTTAAGATTGTTCCCTTTGAAGAAAAAAGCTGCTATAAAACACAAGTATCATGTCCAAAAATTTCGTGTGATATCATTTTTCAATAAGGGCAACTCCATTTCAGAGGGTTTGCCCTTTTCATTTTTATGGTATATGTAATCGATAGGGACACACTTCGAATTGGCGTTATGGCAAGACACCAAAAAGGGATGAAATTAAGGGATGGATAACTAAGAAATGAAATAAGCAAACGAGGCGTTGAAAGATATGGAAAATCGAAAAGATAAGATACACGAACTGGTTATTGAAAAATATTCAGAGATTGCTAAAGGGGAAAGTGAAGGATGTATGCCCTCGTGTTGCGACGGACCAACCCCCCTTATCAGCATCAAGGAGCTTGGGAAAGCTCTTGACTATAAAGAAGAGGATCTCCTTTTAGCACCCGGTGAAGCAAACCTCGGCCTGGGCTGTGGTAATCCCATTAGTATAGCAGATTTACAGCCGGGAGAGACAGTATTGGACCTCGGTAGCGGAGCGGGATTTGATGCCTTCCTGGCAGCTAAGCGGGTGGGAGAGTTGGGAAAGATAATCGGTATGGATATGACCCCGGAAATGATTCAGAAAGCCAGGGCAAATGCCGAAAAGCTGAACATATCCAACGTGGACTTTCGTTTGGGGAAAATCGAGGAACTTCCCGTTTCTGACAGCTCTGTGGATGTGGTCATCTCCAATTGTGTGATAAACCTTTCCCCGGATAAATCCGCCGTTTTCGGGGAGATCTATAGATCTCTTAAACCGGGTGGCCGTATCATTATTTCCGACGTTCTTCGCTCCGGGGAGATTCCCGAAGAACTCCGGAACAACCCGGCTGCCTATACCGGCTGAGTGGCCGGTGCCATTTCGCCCGGTGAGGCGAAAGAAATTCTCTCCGACTTAGGATTTCAGGAGATCAACATTAGGACCAAGGATCAAAGCGATAAGATCATACAAGGGTGGAATGTCGGTGAGGGTGCAGAGAAAGTGGTATTTTCAGCCTATATTCAGGCTGTAAAGCCCTTATGAGCAATGAAGAATATTGTATGACGTAAAGATACGAATTTTTAGATATATGTAATTGGAATAGACTGATCTGATGTTGGTCTTTTGGCACAGGTTTTGCCAAGTCCGATTTTCATGGGACACTCTCAATATATCGGTACTTGGATGATATTTAGTTTTCTGGTACGATAACCTATGGAATTTAAGGACGGACAACATTACA
>JAFDBA010000123.1 GCA_019313505.1 Deltaproteobacteria bacterium | reverse complement strand
AGTTCGCTTACCCAAAGTCTATAGATTTGAGGGAAATGAGGTCTATATAAAAAAAGTGGCTGGAGGGGTATTATTAATTTCTAAAAATCAATCTATGTGGGATCTTTGGGAAAAAAATTTAATGAAATATAAAGAACCATTTATGACTGAAAGAAATCAGCCGGAGTTACAACAAGAGAGAGAGAGCCTTGATTAAATATTTAATTGATACCAATATCTGTATTTACATAATGAATAAATGCCCGATAGGGATCATTCACAAGTTTAAGCAGTTTGATGTTGGCGAAATTGGTGTGTCAACAATCACAGTTTCAGAATTGCAGCATGGAGTCAGTAAAAGCAAAAATCGCAGGTTAAACAAACAGCGCATCGAAGAATTTCTTTCTCCACTTGAAATCCTTCCATACGATGAAATTGCTGCCACTATTTATGGAGATATTTGTGCTCAATTAGAGAAACACGGGGAGCCTATCGGTCCACTCGACCTGCTGATTGCGGCTCATGCCTTAAGCAGAAATTTAGTTTTAATTAGTAACAATGAAAAGGAATTCAAGCGAGTCAAAAATTTGAAAGTCGAAAATTGGGTTAAATAGGAATCACAGAACAATCTGCTGCACTTGACCGCAGAAGCCGATGGTGAGGTGTGATAAGTGAATATAAATTTGATATAAAAAAATATGAATGTAAAAAAGGGAAATTGAAATGAATATCACCCAAGCCAGAGAAATTTTAGGCCAACAATTTGCTTTTGCATCTGACCTCGCGAATACGGTTGTTCAAGATTTGAAATTGCCGAAACATGCGAAAATATTGGATGTGGGGACCGGAACAGGAAGTATGGCCATAACCCTTGCATTAAACGGCTATGAAGTACTAACGGGGGAGCCCAAAGACGATCATTCTGTATATGCAAAAGAAGATTGGTTCAAAAATGCCAAAAAAGTAAATGTTGATCATTTGATTCAATTTAAAGCTTTTGATGCCAAAGACATGCCGTTTGAGCATAATACGTTCGATGGGATTTTCTTCTTGGGTTCCTTTCACCATATCGATACGGCGTATCGGGTCAATGTATTTCAAGAATGTATTCGTATATCTAAATCCAATGCAATTATTTGTTTTTTAGAACCCAATCAAAAGGGAATTCAAAGGATTAGGGAAAAATATCCTTCACATTCTGATGCGGCCGATCCGTATGAATATGCCCAAGGACTTAATTTGGCATTTCAGAAAACGGAGGGGGCTTTTTTTGATGCGTTTATTTTTAAAAATACAAGATGAATTTATTATTGTTTTTGAGTATCTTTTTTATTTTTTCGGGATTGGTCGCTTTTTATATCACCAGTCGCCTTTTGGGAATGACATCTTTTAGTCGAATCCGGAAACTTGCCGTGGCTACAGGGATCGTCATCATTTTTTTTATATCCCCTATTACCATTATGCTTCGCAGGTATGGGATGAATAACCAAGGCATAGATATCCTGGTATGGACCGGATATCTGGGGCTTGGTTTCTTAAGTTTTATTTTTACGTTTCTTGTCATACGCGATGTTCTCTGTTTGCCGGTCGCTTTTTTGAATACGCTTAAGCGAATGTTGCCAGCGAACCCCCATGGAAAAGCCGACCCAGCCATTCCTGAAAATCCATCTCGCAGGGGCTTCCTTGTGAATTCCATGAATTATGGTATTATGGCAACGGCCTCTTTGACTACCGGATATGGTATTGTAGAAGCAAAACAGGTGCCTGAAGTAAAGGAAGTGCAAATTGCGATCCCCGCACTGCCGGAAGATTTTGATGGTTTTAGAATCGTTCAGGTAACAGACCTGCATGTCAGTCCGACGATTCGGCGGCCCTACGTAGAAAAAGTTGTTGAGGTAGTCAACAGCCTGAATGCGGATATCTTCGCACTCACGGGCGATTTGGTAGATGGAACCATAAGCCAGTTATCCGACGACGTGGCGCCTCTGAAAAATATCAAATCTGCTCAAGGCAACTTTTTTGTCACCGGCAATCATGAATATTATTCCGGCGTAATTGATTGGGTAACCCAAATAAAGCGCCTTGGGTTTTCCATTTTATTGAATGAATATCGTATGATTAACCGCGGTCAGGGAAGCTTGGTTCTGGCAGGCGTAACCGATTATCGCGGGGGTAATTTTTTACACACACACCGATCTGATCCGATTAAAGCGGTTGCAGGCGCTCCGGCGGCGGACGTAAAAATACTGCTGGCCCACCAGCCCAAAAGTATATTTGATGCCGCAAGAGCCGGTTTTGATTTGCAGATATCCGGGCACACCCATGGTGGTCAATTTTATCCCTGGAATTTGATTGTGGGCTTGAATCAGCCCTTTATATCCGGTCTTCATAAGTACAAGAACACGCATATCTATGTGAGTCGAGGAACCGGTTACTGGGGACCACCGGTACGTGTGGGCGCTCCTTCAGAGATCACCCTGATCAAATTGGAGCGAATGGTGTCTTTACCCGGAAGAGCGACGGCAAAAAGCCGCCGCGTTTCATGCCGGGTTAACGGCATAGGAATATAAAAATGAAAATATACCAGTTCAGAGTTTCCATAATAGGGATACCAAAGCTTTATCGAATAATTGAGGCATCTGAGAATTGTACTTTTGATGATTTTCACGATGCTATCTTCCAGTCATTCGACAGATACGATGATGAAGAAGAATATGAATGAAAAATCGCGGTTAACATCCTGCTGCAAAGGATGGCGCAAAAAACCGCGCTACCCCTGAGCATCGCATAAAAAAGAACAAACAGTATATTTCGGGAGGTCATAATGAGAAAAGAATATGATTTTGATAAAATGAAAGGACGTAAAAATCCTTATGCAAAAAATTTAAAAAAGCAGGTGACCATTCGGATAGGTGTAGATATCATAGAGCATTTTAAAAATTTGGCTGAGGAAACCGGTGTTCCATATCAAAATTTAATTAATTTATATTTACGTGATTGCGTTCAATCAAACCGTAAGCTTTCCCTAAATTGGACACCATAAAATGCAGAACAAATCAATAGAGATAGACCTCGTGAAACTGCGCTCCACGAGGCTACTCAGTTTAGATGTTATCCCTATTGGAGGTACTAATAACTACTCAATAAGGAGAAATGAATATGTCTGATAAATATAAACGTATTGCCATTGTAACCGGCACCACATCCGGTATTGGAGAAGCCTTGGCGAGAAAGTTCGTCGATGCCGGCTTTGGCGTGGTCGGAAATGGGCGAAACGCTGAAAAACTGGCTGCGCTTGAAAATGAAATCGGTTTCGCATTCTGTGGTGTTGCCGGCAATGCTGTCGACAATACTGTGTTGGAGCGGCTCTTTGCCTCAGCTACTGAACGCTTTGGCAAAGCGGCTGACATAGTCGTTGCCAATGCAGGTCGAGGTCTGGGCGGATCTGTCAAGGATGTTGATCTGTCTCAATTTGAGGATGTTCTAAGAATCAACGTGAGCGCCGCCCTCGCTCTTCTGCAAAAAGCTGCGCAGAAAATGGTGGATGTACAGCAAAACATTTATCCCAAATCGGCATCTGACATCGTCATAATCGGATCGGTTGTTGGGCGGCATATATCGCCATTCAGCGCAGTATACGGGGCTTCCAAGTTTGCCGTACACGGGTTGGCTGAAGGCTTGCGGCGTGAGATAGGGCCGAAAGGGGTTCGCGTTTCTTTGGTTGAACCGGGGATCGTACTGAGCGGATTTCAGGCCGCGGCAGGCTACAGCGACGAGATGGTGCATAGTTTTAATGAAAGATTCGGTCCATTGTTGACAGGAGAGGACGTGGCAAACGCTATACACTATATTGTTACCCAGCCGCCCCATGTACATATCAGCGACATTGTCGTTCGGCCCACACGTCAAGATTATCCATAACTTTGACAAAGCATAACCCGTAAGGATTGACACGACCTGAAAGGTCGTATTCAATCTATTGTTCAAGAAGACCGGCTTAAAAGAGGGTTTTTTTGAGCATCATCCATTGCCTTATTAAGGCAATAATTCTCTATCTCTTCAGAAATTCCTTCAATAGATGCATATTCTTTATCACAATGCCCAGAAATTAGTGCATGATGCACATTTTTCTGGGCATATTTTATATTGATCTCCTTCATCAAACCTTCCCGTCTTCTTCAATTCATAAGATTTGAAAATTTTACTACTTTTCTCATGATCGTCTGAAATACATTTAAAACCGATAACTTGTGCGTACTTCAGGATCAAAAGACTGATTTGAGATTCTGCTTATTTTAAAAGAGAAGTTCTTTTTGGCACGGGTGTTGCTGAAAAATTTGTACCTTTAAAATTCAGGTCATTTTAAACCGAGGGATGACAATGCTGGAAAAAGCTGCGAGTTCAAATGATATGGAATTAAATAGCCGGAAACTCAAATCCGAAATTGAATACAGGAAGAATCTCCAGGATATTTGCAACAAGATACATGCTGCCGCGAATCTGGATGAGATCCTGGTTGACCTGAAGAATGAGATCACAGGTCTTTTTGAGGCGGAAAGGTTGACAGTTTACGTGGTTGACGGGAGGAAGCTTGAGCTTGTATCGAGATTCAAATCAGGAGACGAAATCGGAGAGATCCGTATTCCCATGTCGAATGACAGCATATCGGGGTGTTCCGCTTTCAAAAAGAAGCTTATAAATATTAAAGATGTTTACGATGACAAAGAACTGGCCTCCATCGATTATGATCTGAAATTCGATAAGAGCTGGGATCGAAGGGCTGGTTTTGCCACCAAACAGGTTCTTGTGGTCCCGGTTATATTTAAAAATTATCTGCTTGGTGCAATTCAGTTGATAAACCGCAAAAACGGAGGTTCATTTTCCAGACTCGATGAGCATTCTGTTATGGAAATGGCCGATATACTGGGGATCGCCCTGTACAACCAGAAGAGGATGGCAAAGGCAAGGCCGAACAAGTTTGATTATATACTGAAAAATCAAATTATGACTGAAAAGGAATTAGAATTGGCAATTGCTGATGCCAGAAGAAGAAGAGAACCTGTTGAAGCGGTTTTAATGTCGGATTTTAAAATATCAAAACATGATATCGGCAAATCCTTAAGTCAATTTTATAAAGTACCCTTTGCAGAATATAATGCAAATGCGTCGGTTCCCGGTGAACTGATTACCGGCCTGAAAGTCCCCTTCATGAGAAAATACGCCTGGGTTCCACTGGGCATGGAAGATGAGAAAATCGTTATTGCCATAGACAACCCTTACGATCTTCAGAGGGTTGGAGAAATCAAATCTTTATTTGCAGGCAAATCGCTTTACTTCCATGTAGCATTAAAAAAGGACATTTTAAATTTTATCAAACTCTTTACCCGGAAAGAAAAAGAACTTGCCTCCATGGAAGAGATCATTTCACAACTGCAGAGCGAAGAAGGAGAGAGGATAGAAGATGAAGAATCCTTCCTGTATGAGGAGGACAGCGCTATTGTTCAGCTTGTCAACAAAATTATTGTGGATGCCTATAATCGAGGTTCTTCGGATATCCATATAGAGCCGTACCCCGGAAAAGAGAAGACTCAGGTTAGAATAAGAGTGGATGGTACCTGTATGGTATTAGAGTCGATTCCTTCTGCTTTTAGAAATAAAATCGTATCACGTATTAAGATTATGGCCGATCTTGACATTGTAGAGCGGCGCAAGCCACAGGACGGTAAAATCAAATTCAAAAAATACGGTGGATTAGACATTGAACTCCGGGTGGCAACCATTCCTACTCAGGGGAGGGTGGAGGATGTTGTTATGCGTATTCTTGCTGCCGGTGAGACGCTTCCTCTGGATAGAATAGGTTTTTCAACCAGGAACTACAATAACTTTGTCAGCACCATTACACAGCCATATGGTCTTATCTTTGTATGTGGTCCTACCGGTTCCGGCAAAACATCCACCCTCCATTCGGCCCTGTCATATATCAATAATACTGAAACCAAGATCTGGACCGCTGAAGACCCGGTGGAAATTACCCAGAGAGGGTTGAGACAGGTCCAGGTAAAACCAAAGATCGGATTCGACTTTGCTTCTTCCATGCGGGCATTCTTGAGGTCCGATCCCGATGTTATTATGGTTGGCGAGATGCGCGACAGGGAAACAACTTCCATAGGGATAGAGGCATCGTTAACCGGGCATCTGGTATTGTCCACACTTCATACCAACAGTGCACCTGAAAGCATAACAAGGCTTCTTGATATGGGAATGGACCCGTTCAATTTTGCAGACGCCATATTGTGTATCCTGGCCCAGCGTCTGGTCCGTACCTTATGTAAAAATTGCAAAGAATCTTATCATCCCTCAAAAAGTGAATATGAGGCTCTGGTTCGCGAATACGGCTCTTTTGAAGAATTTGAAAAAAATGCTAATATAACCTATACCGATGATCTAATTCTCAACAGGCCAATCGGCTGCAACAGTTGTTACAATGCAGGATATGCCGGCCGGATGGGTCTGCACGAACTGTTGGCTGGGACCGACCAGATGAAAAAACTGATCCAGAGCAATTCGTCGATTAAGATTTTAAGGGAGCAGGCTTTAAAAGATGGTATGACTACCTTGAAACAGGACGGGATTGAAAAGATATTTGGTGGAAACTGTGATCTGTTGCAGGTCAGGAAGGTATGTATCAGGTAATTGATCTAAAGTGATCTAAAGTTGAAAGTGACTAAAGTGATCTAAAGTTAAAAGTGTAGCCCGTTGTCCGGTATTAAATTACGGGCTAACGGGCATAACGGGCCAACGGGCACAACCTTTTTTAACTTTAGCTCACTTTAAACTTTAGTTCACTTCAAACTCTTGCAGCGCTTTTTTGGCTGCCTCCATAAATCTTATCAGCTGTTTTTCATAATAGCTTCTATTCTTTACCGTTAAACCAAGGGCTTTAATTTCAGATTCAACTGCTTCTTTAAATCGGCTGTTTGCATAGTAGCACTCAGCCAGAGTATCGAGGATATACGGTGATTCTTCGAGACCGGCAGCTTTTTCTGCAAGATACAAAGCTTTTTCAGGGTCACGGAATCTTTTGACTTCACATGTGGAGTGGATCCACGCAAGATTATTCAAAACATGAGGGTTATTTGGTTCAAGTATTAATGATTGTTCATATGCTTTGATGGTTTCGGCAAACTTTTTTTCGCTGAAATAAAGGTCACCCAGCGTGCTGTAAAGATTCGGGTTGTCAGGGGCACTGTCAAGTTCTCTTTGTATTATTTTTTCGAAAAAATGTTTGTTTAATTTCTTACCGGCTTCACCAAAATTCAGGTTATATCCGACACCTCCGATCAACAGTATCCCTGCCATATAAACCGCGATACTTTTTTTTATTTTGTTGTCATGGCGGGTAATCCAGGTTCTGTCTGTCTCACATTTTCTCAAAAAATCTATCCGTTTTTTGATGCTGAAATGGTGCCAGTTGGGCTTGTCATATGGCTCACCGCTTGTTGCTGCAATTTTTTCAAAACAAGAGATAAGAGGCAAAGCATTGTCAAAAAGTGCGTACACGTATGTGTCTGCCTGGCGCTCGAAATTACGCATAAAATATCCGAAAATAAAACGGAAGTAGATTAGGAAGAATATAATAATTGTAAAGCTGAAAATCGATGATGTTACTGCGGTTTGATCAAGGCTTGTATGGTTTATAAAGCTGTATATAGGTTCCGTGAAGATAATAAAATATACCAGCAGATCAAAAGTGGCAAAAGAAATCAGCATGTACCCTACAAAGAAGACGAGATAAAAAATAAGATGTTTTTTCTTAATGTGCCCGATTTCGTGGGCAATGACCGCATCAACCTCCTCTGGTTCAAGGAATCGCAAAAGGTCCCTTGTAACAAGGATGTAGCGAAATTTTTTGACCAACCCCATTACACCGGCGGTTATCATTCTGCCTCCGAATATGGGCCAGTAAAGAATTTCAGCATATTCAAGCCCCGCTTTTCGGCACAGGTTTTCGATCCGTTCTCTGTAGTACCCTGTTTCCAGGGGTTTGCATCTCCAAAATTTCTGGATCGCAGCCGGGCCTGCAATTGCGATGGCAAAAAGGAAAACAAGGAAATAGACAATCTGACCCTGGGTGGTGGAGAGAAAATACTTAGGCGTCTCAAACGGCAGAACGTTGATGATATCGGCAACTCCGGAAAGAAGAAGCCAGGGTAAAAGTACGGGTATCGAAAAAGAAATTTGAGACAGAATGTATGACTTTCTGGATAGATCAGAGCCGGAGATTGTCTTATAGGATCCATGGGCGCAGGCCCATACAATTGCCAGATAGAATATAAAAAGTCCGAGAAATAAAAGAGCCTGAAAAGTAGGAATAATGGAAAGAAAGTGAATGTCCGTCAAAAAGGATGTAAGATTAAGGCCGTAAATGTCGATGGAAAAGAGCACGATGGCCATTATGGATTGCCGGGTTAACGTGGAGCTGAATTTATGACTGAGTTGAGTATCTCTTCCCCTTGAAAGCCTCTTTTCTATCCTGTTAAATTGCATCCAGGTGATCCATGCGAAAATAACGATCAATCCGATAAAGAGAAAAAAGGTTTTTAATGCGGTAAAATTGGTATCTTCCGAAGGCTGGTAGGTGCTGTATATGAGAAGAACAATGATGAAATATATGAAATTGCCAAACATAAGAATATTTATTTGGTTGTTAAAAACCTGGTCCTCAGGGCCAGGTCAGAGTTCTTTAAAGTTAAAAAAGGTTGTGCCCGTTGGCCCGTTATGCCCGTTAGCCCGTAATTTAATACCGGACAACGGGCTAACCGGTTAACCGGCTAACCAGATATAGGCACTTTTAACTTTAGATCACTTTAGTCACTTTCTTTTTGTAATACCTTTCTTTTTCACTGTAGATACAGCCGCAATACTGCTGGCGATACATTCCCATTCGTTTTGATTCCTCGATACCCTCTTTCCATCCATCACGAAAATCATGATAGTAAAATCGTACCCCCACGGCTTTGCCAACCGCTTCACCTATCGATTTTATCTCGTCATGTTCCTGGAATTTACTATACAGGAGTGTGGAGGTAAAATAGTCGAACTTACCCCGTTTTGCCACCAGTGCGGTGGATCTTAAGCGTTCATAGTAGCAATACGAGCAGCGCCTCGATTCCCTGAAAACCACGTTTTGGATAAAACCTTCCAGATCGTAACCTTCCTGGTAAATGACCCTAAGATCGATGGTTTCAGCATAAGACTGCAATGTTTCCTTGCGTTTCATGCATTCTGTATAAGGGTGAATATTATGTTTGTAAAAAAAACCCATTACATCAAAACCTTGCTTATCAAGGGTATTTACCGTGTATATTGCGCACGGAGCGCAGCATATGTGAAGCAGAATTTTCATTATCTTTTTCCAAAAATAGCGGTTCCGATACGTACAAGGGTTGCCCCTTCCTGGATCGCAGCTTCAAAATCGCCGGTCATGCCCATGGAAAGTTCGCTTAAACTTACATTCAACAGGCCCTGTTGTTCGAGACGGTCTCTCAAATCACGAAGGGCTGAAAAATAGGGCCGAACCTTTTCAGGAGCATTGAAATAGGGCGGCATGGTCATAAGCCCTTTAACAGACAGATTCTCAAGAAGGTTTATATCCTTTAGCAGATTATGTATACCCTTAACATCTACTCCTGACTTTGAAGCTTCCTTACTTATATTGACCTGTATCAGGATCTCCTGAATTTTATTAATTTTATGTGACTGTTTATCTAATTCACGGGCAAGTTTAAGCGTATCAACGGAATGAATCAGGTCAAAGAGCCTCACGGCGTACTTGGCTTTGTTGGACTGAAGATGACCGATGAAGTGCCAAGATACAGGGTATGTCGCCAGTTCGTTGAACTTTGTTCGGGCTTCCTGAACATAGTTTTCTCCAAGGATGGCGGCACCGGCCTGGATGGCTTGTTTAACCCTGTTTGTTGGAACAGTTTTGCTTACTGCAACCAGACGGATTGTTTCAGGGTCGCGGCCGCTGGAACGGGCCGCCTTTTCAATACGGTTTTTTACGTTTTGCAGTCTTTTTAACAAATCTTAAATTTCCATTAAATTAATACATTACTGTTAAACACCAAACCTATTAGAATTATAGGTTATATTATTTATGGACAGAACGCCTTCCTTTATTAAAAATTCAATAACTTCACAAACCGGAAGCCCCACAACATTGGTGTAAGAACCGTTGATGCTTTTAACCAGGAAGGTGCCGAGGCCCTGGATGGCGTATGCCCCTGCTTTGTCAAAAGGCTCGGTTGTATGTATGTACCACTCAATTTCTTGATCGGTAAGATTTTTAAAAAGAACTTGGGTTTTAATTGTTTCGGAAAATTTTCGGCTTTTAACTTTGCAGCAGATTGAATAACCGGTAAAAACCTGGTGTGTCTGGCCGCTGAGCTGTTTCAACATGGTTCGGGCTTCGGCTCTGGAACCGGGCTTGCCAAGTATGGTCTTGTCTTTCAGGACAATAGTGTCGGCACCGATAACCCATTTCCCAGGATACTTTTCTGATACGTTATCGGCCTTGGCCTCGGATAAAACCCTGACATAGGTTTCAGGCGAAGATATGGGGACAGATTTTTCATCGATGCTGCTCGGAACCACAGAAAATGAAAGCCCTGCCTGTTCCAACAGATACTTGCGCCTTGGGGAACTGGATGCGAGTATTAATAGAGGATCATCGTTTGAGTTTTTCATGGCGGTTAACTATCAGAAGAAATGGAGATTGACAAGTATCAAACCTAACCCGGATAAGCCGGAACCAAAAAAAATGCCACGAAGACACAAAGACACGAAAGATTTTATTTTGTTATTCATTCTTAGTGTCTTGGTGCCTTTGTGGCGAAAAGAAAAAAGTTTTGCTACAAAATTCACAGTTAAGAAACTGAAAAGCCCGTGACAAGTGTAAGTTGCTGACAAGCTTATAACAACTTGCTTGCAATTTCATAAACGTCGGCAAAAGCGTGACTTGACTGGTCAAGATTGATTAGAGGGACCATATCGGAAACCATTGCATTTATTTGCTTGTCATAAGACACACTAAACAAATCTGTGGATTGTATGGTTAAATACTTTTCAGCAACAGTCTGTACAATACGGCCTGCATTTTTTTCTTTGTTATCCTTTGCCATGTTGGTAATTACCGTCAGCCGGATATTGTCAATCTCTTTTTTTAAAACTTCCATTACATCTTCCCCGCCCGACTCTTCAATGAACATAAGAAGCTCTTTGACTGTTCTGATTTTGAGGATATTTTTTGGATCCATGGCTGTTTTAATAAGAGCCTGGAGAGATGGGGTTTTGCTGGAAAGACGGCTTAACCTTCGGTAGACAGCATTTCGGATAAATATATATGCATTCTGAATCGATGTCGGTTCCGGTGTTAGGACGACAATTTTATTGTTAGCGGCAAGAAAGAAATCGAGAACATTAAAAGAAGTCCCGGCGCCAAGATCGAGCATCACATAGTCGGCATCTATCCTTGAAAAGTGATTAATAAGTTTCACCTTTTGGCTAAAGTGGGGGTTGGCCAGGGAAAGAACATCACTGGCACCGCTGATAAGTCGAAGGTTTTGAGCCTCGGTATCGATACAAATATCCTCTAATGCTGCAAATTTTCTTGTAATAAAATCGTTGAGAGTTTTTAATGGATTCTTAATGCCCAGGAGGGTGTGCTGGTTAGCCCCTCCCAAATCTAAGTCCACAAGGACAGTCCGTTTGCCCATCCGTGCAAGCCAAAAAGCCAGGATGGTACTAACAACACTTTTTCCGGCTCCACCCTTGCCTCCGCCTATGGCCCATATCTGCGGGGTTGATTTCCTGCTGGTATTTTGTTCTTCTCTCA
>JAFDBA010000122.1 GCA_019313505.1 Deltaproteobacteria bacterium | reverse complement strand
AAAACACCTGAGTATGCGGTTTTTGATGTATTTATGCTTTTCTTTAGTTTTTTTAATTGCTTTGGGAACAGCAGTGATGCTCATAATGACCAATTCTCAGGTGGAAAAAAAACTGCGCTTCCTTGAAATAACCAACGACTTTACCTTGGAAATATCCCAGGCCCGGCGCTTTGAAAAGAATTTTTTCCTTTATGGAACCAATCTGAACGATGCCATGGAAAATATTTATCATGCTAAAAATATCCTCGATCACAACAGGGATGAACTCAAAAAGATCTTAGGTAAAGATGAACATGAACGCATCATATCAAACATTGTTTCAAATATCAATGACTACCAGAATCTCCTGGATCGCCTTATAAAAACAGATCGAAGCACCATGCTTAGTCCGGAATTCCATTTAACCAAAAAGGAAATTGAGGTAAAATTAAGAAAATACGGACGGAAGCTGATTGCCTTTGCCCAGGATTTGATGAAAAAAGAGAGGGCATCTTTAACAAGTCTCCTTACACTTTCTCGTAATCTGCATATATACTCCCTCATATTCCTGCTCATTTTCCTCACGTTTGTCGCCTATTTGTTCGGAGGCCGGCTTTTGAGTCACATAAATCGTTTCACAATATATGCCCAGCGCATAGCCTCGGGAAATTTCACGCCGATCACACCGACACGGCGTTACCGGGACGAATTTACCGACCTTGCCCTTGCTATTAACCAAATGATACAGGAATTGGAGGAGCATGAGGCGACCATTGTTCAATCACACAAGATGCGAGCCGTCGGAACCCTTACCGCGGGAGTTGCGCATGAGCTGAATAATCCTCTGAACAACATTACCATCACGGCCCATATGCTTTTAGAAGATTATGATACCATAAATAAAGATGAGCATTTTGATATGATAAATGACGTGATCAATGAGGCGGATCGATCCAAGAAGATTATCAGCAACCTTCTTGACTTTGCACGGGAAAGCAGCTCTCAGGTGGAGTCCTTAGACATAGAAAAGTTGCTTCGCGATACTGTCGACCTGGCCACAAATCAGTTAAAGCTTGCCGGCATCAAGATCACCTTTCGGACCACTGAAAATCTTCCCCGGATCCATGGCGACAGCCAACAACTCCAGCAGGTTTTCCTGAATCTCATTCTCAACGCCGTTGATGCATCTTCAAAGGGCAAAAAGATTCAGGTCCTGCTAGTTCCTGCCGATGAACCTAACTATGTGGCGGTTAAGGTAATAGATACAGGGGAAGGCATCCCGGAGCACATCATAGGTTCCATTTTTGACCCATTCTTTACAACCAAGGGAAAAGGAAGGGGCACGGGTCTGGGCCTAAGTGTATCTCAGGGAATTGTGGCCAAGCATGGAGGGCGTATCAGTGTGAGCAGCAGGGAGGGCGCAGGCGCTATTTTTACCGTTATCCTGCCGATTACCACCATCCCTGACAAAATCATGTATCAACAAGATGTGTTATGACCTGGCATAACGAATCACGGCAATTTCCACCTGGGATATAAACAAGTTAGGTGTTTGGATAAAATTTAACATCAATACCGTTCCTCATCTCTTAAATCGCTTACAGTTTTGCTTAGCGGCCGGCCGGCAACCTTCCATATTCAATAGTACATTTTATGTGTTCACCATTTATCAGGGATAGTCAAGCAGAATCCAGGTTAAATATGAAAAGAAAATGGGTGGCGTCCTACAAAACAGACAAAAATTTCTGTACACATCGGTTACGCGCCTTTTGATAGATGTCATCTTGAATAGTATGGTTGACAATTAAATTAATTATTGGTTGACAATAAGTTGACTAAAAATATAATGGTCTCATGAATTCAAAAGATAAAATCCTTGAATACCTCCAGGAGAATCAATTTGCTACCGGTAAACAACTCTCTGAATTCATAGGAATATCCAGACAGGCTGTCAATAAGCACCTGAAGGTACTAATACAAAACGGCAGTCTAATAAAGGAAGGGGTTACCAGGGGGGCGGTCTACAGAGCTCCCTCTTCCAAAAGAAAAATCCCATCTAAAAAAAGATTGGGGAAAACATATTTGTTGGCGGATCTTGAAGAAGATAAAGTATTTCAAGAAGTTGCATTGCTTTTAAATCTCAGGCAAGAGATCAGCAAAAGTGCTTTGAAAATCGTCCATTATGCATTCACAGAAATTTTAAATAATGCTATAGATCATTCTGTATCCGGGAAGTGTCGCATAGAAGTCAGTCTGGATCAATACAGGTTTAATTTTTGCATCAGGGACTTTGGGATAGGCGTTTTTTATTCAATCTTTACCAAATTTGATTTGCCTGATGAGAACGCAGCCATTGGAGAACTCATAAAGGGAAAAACAACGACCATGAGGGAAAAACATACCGGAGAAGGAATTTTTTTTACTTCAAAATCAGCGGATAGTGTTTTTTTCAGATCTCATAAAATCAAACTTATTTTTGAAAATCAGAAAAAGGATGTTTTTGTTGAAGAAAAAAAATTTATTAAAGGAACTGAAGTATTTTTTAGTATCAGTAAGCGCTCAAAAAGAAGACTCGATAAGATTTTTTCTCAATTCGCTCCAGAGGAATTTGACTTCCGGTTTGAAAGAACGAGAGCTCTGGTAAGGCTTTTCCAACAGGATTATGTTTCACGATCAGAGGCAAAAAGATTGCTTTATGGGCTGGAAAAATTCAAAGAAATCATTCTCGATTTTGAAGGAGTCAAAACTATTGGACAAGGATTTGCTGATGAAATATTTCGGGTTTTTAAAAAAGCACATCCAGATAAAATCATAAAAATCGAAAATATCAGCCCTACTCTCAAGCCGATCATCAATCATGTGGTTGACAATAAATTTAAATAAAGGTTGACAATAAATTGATAAAAACATGCGGCGGAATCTTTAACCGATTTACCCACAGGGGATATCGTCGAGGAAAAAATGCAATATAAATACCTTTTTGGACCTGTTCCTTCACGGCGGTTGGGGATTTCCCTTGGCGTTGACCTGGTTCCATTGAAAACATGCACATTAAATTGTATCTACTGTGAATGCGGTCGTACAACCAACTTGACTTTAGAGCGAAAAGAGTATGTGCCGTTTACCACGGTTAAAGAAGAACTTACTTTCTATTTTGCAAATAATCCAAAGCCGGATTATATTACCTTTTCCGGTTCAGGTGAACCGACCTTAAATTCAAAAATCGGTGATGTGTTACGATTCATAGAAAATCAGAGTCCTGATATTTCTATTGCGTTACTTACAAATGGAACATTGTTTTCAGAAAAGCAGGTGCGAGAAGATGTTAAGGATGCTTCGGTCGTTATCCCTTCGCTGGACGCTGCAACGGAAAAGATATTCAAAAAGATAAATCGCCCATCTCCTCATTTACAAGTTGATACAATCATTGACGGGTTAGTCCGGTTCCGCAAAGAATATAGCGGCCAAATTTGGCTGGAAATATTTATAGTCTCCGGCATGAATGATACCGAACATGAATTAACCGCTTTAAAACAGGCCATTGAAAAAATTGAGCCGGATCAGGTTCAGCTTAATACCCTCGACAGACCCGGACCGGTTTCCACTCTTCGTGCGGCCACCCGGCAGGAACTTGAACGGGTACTCGATTTCTGGCAGCTTGAAAATGTTTCCATAATCGCTGATGTGTCTGAACGAAAAGATCTTCTTGCCTATCGCACAGACACCGAATCTGCTATTTTGGGAACCATTGCCAGACGCCCATGCACGTTAAAAGACCTGTCTGAAATTTTAGGATTGCAGATTAATGAAGTGAACAAATATCTGGATGTCCTGGAAGCAGATGGAAAAATAAAAGTTGTGAAGCAAAAGAGGGGATTTTTTTATCAATTAAAGAAGACGGTTCTGTAATAAGGCCGTTTTTTTGAGATATTGAAAAACCGAAGATCCTTCGAAAGAAGCCTGTTCCTTGCCTGCTGCAACCTGCTGAACAAATTCTATTTTTCCCCTGTCAAAGCTTACGATCCGCTGATCAATCAATTTTATGGTGTTGTGAATGATACTGTAAAGGACCATGGGGCCGAATATATCCTCCCCGCTTTCTTTTTGGCTTAACGCCCCGACAATCTTATGGTGGCCGATCCTGAAGGCCTTGGGCGACGCACTGTAACCCAGAATTTCGGCAAAAAGATCAATAGATTCCATAACACCGTCTGCATATTCTCTTTCCAGGGATGCGGTGCCGTCTCTTGCTATTTCATCGAGGTCGGATTCATCGTAGGAAAAATCCAAACGGTCGATACATTCTTTTTGAATTGTTTTTACAGATTCCTCTTTTTTACTGATGACTACATCGGTATCCTTTAATATCTTGACAACATTAAACGGGTTCATCATTTCCTTTACGGTGGGGCTTTTACGCATGGCCACGTCATAAACGGAAGTATTGTAAATAGCCAGATCGTTGTCCAGAACCAAAATCCTGGTTTTTTCAGTATCAACATCTTTGATAAAAAGATCGAGATCACGTTTTCTTTTATATGTATAGGAAGCCATTTCAAGAAGACTGCGCATGATTTTCTTGTCAACCTTGCGGCCACTCTCCACAGGACCGATTGAAGCAATCACCTGCTTTGCCATTTTATCGATTTTTATCTTCTGCAAAAGATTTTCTTTAAAAGACATGATGGCTCCTTATTATTTTGGGAGAGGAGTTCCATTACCCCGAGATGAGACTTTACTAATATTTACCACACACCCGCATCCAAGTAAACCCTAACGATGCATAAACAACACGGCTTAATGTTATTAAAAACCTTTATACTTTCAATTATTTCATCTCGTTGTTGACCTTAAAATAATATTCAGGTATATGTAAGTTTTTTAACCAATTCATACATAAGGATAAATCATGACCAAATATGCCAAAATTGAATTTGAAGGAAAAATATATGAATTCCCGATTGTTGTCGGTGCTGAAGGGGAAAAGGCTATTGATATTTCGAACCTTCGTCAGGCAACGGGATTGATTACACTCGATCCTGGATATGCCAATACCGGGAGCTGCATCAGCTCCATCACCTTCATGGACGGTGAAAAAGGAATCTTGCGTTATCGCGGTATTCCTGTTGAACAAATGGCCGAGCATTCGAGTTTTATTGAGACAGCCTATCTATTAATCAACGGGAGGCTTCCCACAAGAGATGAACTCAACTGTACCTCGATTCTTTACAATGACAATTCTCTGGTGCATGAGGATATGCAGATTTTTTATCAGAACTTTCCCAGGGCATCCCACCCCATGGGAATCCTTTCAGCCATGGTAAACGCTTTAAGAAGCTTTTACCCCGAACTCCAGATCATAGAAGAGGAAATAAACATTACGGTTACCCGCCTGCTTTCCAAAGTTAGAACCCTGGCAGCCATGTCTTATAAAATATCGAGAGGTCATAGGGTGGTTTACCCCCGGCCGGATCTTTCGTACTGCGCCAATTTCCTGAACATGATGTTTGATACGCCGGTCAAGCATTATGAGATCGATGAAAACCTGGTTAAAGCGTTAAATGTTTTCTGGATTCTTCATGCGGACCATGAGCAGAACTGTTCTACTTCGGCGGTAAGGCTTGTGGGAAGTGGCAGAGTCAATCTTTATGCCGCAATTTCCGCCGGCATTGCGGCGCTCTGGGGGCCCTTGCACGGTGGCGCCAACCAGGCCGTTATCGAAATGCTCACAGACATTCAAAAGGACGGCGGCAATTATCATCAGGCGATTGAAAGAGCCAAAGACAAAAAAGACTCTTTTCGGCTCATGGGTTTTGGCCACAGAGTCTACAAGTCGTATGACCCACGCGCTAAAATCATGAAAAAAGTGTGCGACACGGTTCTTGAGAAACTCAAAATCAGCGATCCGTTGCTCGACTTAGCAAAGGAACTCGAGGTAGCGGCCTTAAAAGACGAATATTTCATCGAGTATAATCTGTATCCCAACATCGACTTTTACAGCGGCATAGTACTGCGCGCCATGGGGATTCCCACCAACATGTTTACAGTAATGTTTGCTATCGGCAGGCTGCCCGGTTGGATAGCACAGTGGAAAGAAAGTGTCGATGATCCTAAATGGAAACTGGGTCGTCCCCGCCAGATTTATACTGGACCAAAAGAGACACAATATATACCTATTAATGAGCGATGCACGAAGTAGATACAAAGCTCAGACGTTTGTTGCAACAACTCACCCTGGGTTCGGCGGTGAAGCCGGCAAATTTGCTTGAGGAAAGAGAAGCCTTTCTGCACCCTCGTTCGCCACGCAGGGTAAAATCTCCTGTATTTAGGTATAATAACTTTCCCTCACAATGGGCTGATCTTGAGCCGGCTTTGTCTCTTGATTCCGTGGATGCTCCTGAAGAGGTAGTTGAAATCTACCGGGAAAAGTTGCGGGAACTGGACTTGACAAAGAATATGTTCGCTGCTGTAGGTGGTGATGGATTTACACAATTTGCCATTGAAATCTTCGGCACCCCAACCACTGAAGATGCTCGGCAGGCTCGTAATGTTCTCAGTAAACTGTCGGATGTTGCCCCTCCGGAACGAAACTGTTCGGCAAAGGAGTTTGCAAAGTTACTCGAAACCCGCTTACGGGAACTCGGCATTTCTATGGATATCAGGCTGATATCTCCCATGGCGACAAAGGTGTGGGTAGACAGCGTTTCCCGCGCAATCCATCTTAATAAGAATTCCCTTTTTGCACCCCAGGAAGTAAAACGCCTTCTTGTGCATGAAATAGATGCACACGCCACTCGTATTCACAATGGTTCTTTACTGCCCTGGGGCATTTTTTCCATGGGCACGGCAGGA
>JAFDBA010000121.1 GCA_019313505.1 Deltaproteobacteria bacterium | reverse complement strand
TCAGACAGTTTCTTGATAAAATATCGATCTTCGTTTGATTTTCTGACAAGCCCGATATGGGTGAGGGCAAAGATATTCATTGTATCGGTGGATAATTCCGTAATGCCTTCTTCCAGATGAACTTGTTTGTAAAAATCACAGTCCTTGCACGAACTCTGCTTTTCAGCAAATGTTCCCTGTAATTTCTCATTGCAGAAGGTCCCCGCAACCAACCAGCAGATTCTCCCGGCATTATTTCCCTCATTGAAGCCGTGAAAGGTGGGATCGATCGTCGCAGGACAAATGCCCAGTATATCAACCTTATTTCCTTCCGGCTCCCTTCCACACTTCATGTATTTCCAACAATTTTGCTTTTTCCGGCTCATATTTTTTTATTCTTCATTACTGGTATCGTATGTTTTCAAACTCGCACCCAATTCGTTCACTTTCAGCGTGAATTCCTCGAGCAGCCGGTTGAGCACTTCTCGATGCTGATCTTCGTAACTGAGCAAAAGCGTGGCCCTGTTTTCTTTGGCCGTCTCCGGATTCGGTAGACCGGAGGCAAACGTCCGGGCCAACGGCCGCAGCTCTTCCATTGCCTGGGGCACATTCCTGTATCTTGCTGCCGGATCTCGGCGGCAGGCTTTTAAAATAAAACTGCGCAGGGCGTCCGGCAAATTCGAAACCCTTTCGCCAGGATCAGGGATATCCTGAGTACAATGCATTTTCATCAGGAGGCTTGCGCTGTCCTCCGGATAAGGCCTTTTACCCGTAACCATCTCGTAAGCAGTAATCCCTAAAGCGTAAATGTCACTCTGCTCGTTTGCGGCCTCTCCGTCGATCAGTTCCGGCGCGAGATACGGCAGCACACCGCCGGGATGGTAGTCATTCGTGCCGATGGGGCAGGCCAGTCCGAAGTCGATAATCTTCAATCGGTCATCATGCTGCACGAAGATGTTCATTGTGTTGATATCCCGATGGACGATTCCTTTCCGGTGCGCATGGTCAAGCCCGCAGCAGAGCTGAAAGAGAAAATCTGCTGCAAGGGCGAGGGGGAGGGATTTCAGGCGCAGGAGCATGTCTTCCAAAGATTCACCCGCCAAATACTCCATGATGATGAAGATGGTTCTGAAGCGTTCTTCAACGTCGAACACCTTAATGATATTTTCATGATTTAGGCCTGCGATGATTTTGGCTTCATTTCGGAAACTGCTCAAAAAATCTGAATTCATGACCAGATCGTGACGCATCATTTTTATGGCCACAGGCATATTCCGTCCGGAATGCATTCCTTTATAGACAATGCTGTAGCCGCCACGCCCGATAATATCGGTTGCAATATACTTGCCGATAGATCTGTCCGCCGTCGGTCTTCTGGAATCAAATCGATCAGCCACAAGTTCCGTTAAAAAGTCGAGGAAATCGGGATCTTTTTGGGAAATGTCATCGAATTGAGACTTTTTCAGGCACCAGACCTCCATGTCGGTTTCAGCCTCGACATGTGCGCTCCGTGGCTCTCCGGTCAGAATTGACATCACGCCGACAATGTCCCCCTCTCCTCTGTGGCCCACAGGGTGAAGGCTTCCCGCTTTTTCAACGATAACAATGCATGATCCGCGTTGAATGATATAGGCGGCGTCGCCGACTTCTCCCTGGATGATGAATCGCACACCCTTCTTGAAATGCTGGTAACTCATGTGGTTGAGCAAGGTGTTTTTGGCATCGAGAGAGACAAAACGTAAGAACTTTGTACGAAGATTTACTGTTCCTTCTTCTGCCTGAACACGCATGAAAAAATCGCAGCTCAGACAGGAATCACGTTTTTCGGCAAAGGTGCCCTGGACCTCGCCGCCGCAAAAGGTACCGGCCATTGCCCAGCAGAACCTGCCGGCGTATTCACCTGAATTGATGCCGGAAAATGAGGAATCCGTCGCCGCAGGGCATACCCCGAGCTCAGTTGTATTTTTTCCCCCGGGTTCTCTCCCGCATTTTTTATGTTCCCAGCAATTTATTCTCTTTGTTGCCATTGCTCAATCGATGTCTCCATCTCCAAGACCAGTTCGCGGCTTTTTTCAAAAAAATTTTCGGATCCGAATCTCTTTTCTTCATTTTTGAATTGTGTCAAAAGGGCGTGATCCTCTTCTGCCGAAAGTGCTTTTTTTACCATTTGAAAGAAAATATGGTCTTCACTGTGTATGTGCAGTTTGAGTAGAGAAATATAGGACGCGAGATTTTCAAGGAGTGTCGTCGTTGCGATCAGATCACCATCTGCGTATCCTTTGATGGATTGCTCAATTTGGTCGATAAACTTCCGACCTCTCTCGTGCTGGTATTTTAAGGCGGCAATTTCACCGTCATAGCGGCCCTCTTTTATCTGAGACAGAAGCCCGAACATCAAAAACTCTTCTTTAAAGTGATGAAATCGGTCTGAAAAACTTTTGGAAAACTCAACCGCTTTTTCAAAAAAGGCCCTGGGCGGTCGCTGCCCCTTTTCGAGGGTCTCCTTTGCCAGAGAAAGGGTGTCCAGTGCTTGATGAATCAGGCCATGTTCCCCGACCAGGATATCTACAGATTTCATAGAATCTCTCTCCTCACTCCATTAGCGCTATACATCAATATATTTCATCCTGCCTTTTAAGATGAAGAGTAAAGAATCCTGGATCAAAGGACCAGGATTCTTTACTATCCTTTTTGGTTAAATGCCTTTAACCTTAATCTTGCGACAGCCTTCCAGGATTTGCAAACAGAAAAAACAATGCCCCAAAAAAAGCACACCACCAGGGCAACGAAGGCAACACAATTAGCCAGTTTCTACATAGCACAATGTGGTATGTTGGTCAATATTTTTATGTTCTCTATTGATAAAGACCGGGGCGTTTGACTTAACTTCCATTCTTTCCTCATTCAAAATCTCTGATGATGTCATTTCAGTAATGGATTTATCCTGTCCGGATAGAGTCTGCTTCCTGAAAAAAATACTTGACATATGATACCACATAGTATTACTTTACATTATCACAATGTAGTTATAGTATGGACAGTTTTTTAGAACTTTCATCGAAAGCAACCGGGAATTCAGCTTGGACAGTAAAGAATTTAAATATTTCAGGTATAGACTGGATAAGACACAGCGGCAGATGGCACAGCTTCTAGGGATATCTCTTAAAGCTGTTCACAGTTACGAGCAGGGATGGCGATCCATACCGGGCCATGTGGAACGGCAGATGTTATTTTTAGCCTCCAGACTGAAAGAGAATAGCAAAAACAGAAAGTCGTGCTGGGTAATAAAAAAATGCCCTCCTGAGAAGAAAAAAAAGTGTCCGGCTTGGGAGTTTCAAGCCGGAAAGCTGTGCTGGTTTATTAGCGGCACTATTTGTGATGGCACCGTTCATAAAAACTGGAAAGAAAAGATGAAATTGTGCCGATCTTGTGAAATTTTGAAATCCTTACTTTAACTTCTAATCAAACCAGAGGCTTTCTGACACGGAGGAATAGACAAGTAAGGATACTATTTGGGGAGGCACGACATGATTCAAAAGAAGCATTATCGTTTCAACACCCAGGTTATTCACGCTGCGCAGTCATCTGAAGACTGGCAAGGTGCGACACTGCCACCCATATTTCAAACAGCTTCTCATCTGCACACTACAGCTGAGAATCTGAGTCAAACCTTTGCCGGTAAAAAGACTGACCATATTTACATGCGGCTCACAAACCCAACAAATCGCATCCTGGAGGAAAAATTGACTGCCCTGGAAGGCGGCCTTGGGGCCGTGGTAATGTCTTCTGGCATGGCGGCAATTACTAATGCATGCATGGCGTTACTTAGGGCCGGAGATGAGTTTGTAACTGGTAATTCTCTCTTCATGTCCACATATCTCCTATTTATTAACGTCTTTAAAAAGTATGATATTACTGCGCGCCTGGTTGAATCCACTGATATTGAAGCAATAGAAAAGGCCATAAACACCAAAACACGCTTTGTTTACCTGGAAACCATCGGAAACCCCAAGATGGATATTCCGGACCTTTCCCGTGTTGCAGAGATAGCACACAAACACGGAATCCCTTTATTAGTGGACAGCACCCTATCCACACCATATCTTTGCCGACCATTAGACCTGGGAGCAGATGTGGTGATTCATTCCACTACTAAATATCTGAGCGGGCATGGAAACGCCGTGGGTGGTGTTGTAATAGACGGCGGCAATTTTAAATGGTCAGAGGAGCGTTTTCCAGATTTCCAACCTTATATCGAGAGAAAGAGGCCCCTGGCTTTCTTAGACAAGGTTTGGCGTGAACATCACATTAATTTCGGGACCACTCAGGCTCCTATGCATTCCTATCTTACAGCACTTGGCCTCGATACACTGGCCTTACGTATGGAGCGCCACATGGGAAATACTCTATCAGTGGCGCGCTACCTCAGAGAAAGACCTGAAGTATGCTGGGTCAATTATCCCGGCTTTGAAGATCATCCCTCGCATGGTATTGCCCGAAAGCTGTTCGAGGATAAAGGATTTGGTGGAATGCTGACTTTTGGCCTTAAAGATCAGACAGCCTGCTTTCGATTCATAGACAGCCTGCGATTGATCTACCATCTGGCCAATCTGGGTGACTGTAAAACTCTGGCAATTCATCCTTACTCGTCTCAATATGTCTCGTTTGACGATGCTATCAGAGAAAGTCTATCCATCACCCCTGATATGATCAGGCTTTCAGTGGGAATAGAGGCGGTTGAAGATATCTGTGATGATCTGGGACAGGCTATCGATAGTTTAGGATAAACAATGAGTGAATACATAGAGCATGACATAAATAACGTTACGGTTGGGCTTGTTGAGAAGGAGTCGTATACTTTTGCCGAACCACCCAATGAAATAACACTTGAGAGCGGTGCAAGGCTTGGTCCGGTGACGATTGCATACGAAACCTGCGGTCAATTGAATGATGATAGAAGTAACGTAGTTCTAATTTGCCACGCCTTGTCCGGAGATTCTCACGTAGCAGGTTATTACAGTGAGGATGACCCCAAACCCGGCTGGTGGGATATCATGGTAGGCCCTGGAAAGGGGATCGATACCGACAAGTATTTTGTTGTCTGTTCAAATATCCTTGGGAGCTGCATAGGATCCACCGGCCCTTGTACCTACAATCCCAAAACTGTCGAACCCTATGGGCTCGATTTTCCTGTGGTTACTATCGGGGACATGGTCAAGTGTCAGAAGGCGTTGCTGGATCATTTGGGAATAAAAAAGATCCTTTCGGTCATTGGTGGTTCTATCGGCGGGATGCAGGTTTTGGAATGGTGCGTCAGTTATCCTGAGATGGTTGTTTCTGCTATTCCGCTTGCAACTACTACAAGACATTCAACCATGGCCATTGCTTTTAACGAGGTGGCCAGGCAGGCGATCATGGCTGATCCTAACTGGAATAATGGAGACTATTATTCAGGATCAAAGCCTGACCTTGGACTTGCCGTAGCCCGTATGATCGGTCACATTACCTATTTGTCAGATGAGTCCATGCGCATAAAATTCGGACGGCGATTACAAGATAAAAGTGACTTTTCTTTCAATTTTGATGCTGATTTTCAAGTGGAAAGCTATCTTCGTTACCAGGGCGCCAAGTTCGTGGATCGTTTTGATGCCAATTCTTTTCTTTATATCACCAAGGCTTCCGATTACTACGACCTGGAGAAACAGCACGGTAATGGATCTGCGGTTGAGGCTTTTTACAAGGCCAGGGCCAAATTCCTGGTTATTTCCTTTACTTCCGACTGGCTGTATCCAACTTACCAATCCAGAGCCATGGTCCATGCCATAAAGAAGAACGGTCTTGATGTGAGCTTTTGTGAGATCGAAGCCGACTGGGGGCACGATGCATTTCTTTTACCCAGTGAGAGTTTGACCGCCATGGTGAAAGGCTTTTTGGAACGTGTAAATGATGAAACCAGAAAAGAAGAAGATGCGCTTTGATCTTCAGATAATAGCTTCCTGGATAGAGCCCGGTTCCAAGGTGCTTGATCTCGGCTGTGGTGAGGGAGAGCTCCTTTATTTTCTAAAAGAAGATAAGCAGATAGAGGGCACCGGGATTGAGCGTGTTGAATCAAAAGTTGCACGATGTATTGAAAAAGGCCTGCCAGTGATCCAGGGTGACATTAATGAAGAAATCATGGATTATCAGGACAATACCTTTGATTATGTTATTTTGAGTCAAACCCTGCAGCAGGTCTATGAACCGTCAAAGTTAATCCAGGCCCTGTTGCGAATCGGGAAAAGAGGAATCGTAAGCTTCCCCAATTTTAGCCATTGGAGAGTACGGTTGCAGCTTCTTGTGACAGGATATGCACCCATTACAAAGCAGCTTCCTTATGAGTGGTTTGATACTCCCAATATTCGGGTTATTACCCTCAAGGATTTCAGGAAATTTTCAAAAGAGGTCGGTTTTAAAATCATCAAAGAGGTGGCCATTAATACCCAAAACCAAGCTAAAAGTGGTAAAATTATTAAATTTCTACCCACCCTGTTCGCCACTTACGGCATTTTTCTTATAGGATAGGATGAATTATAATAGTTAATCCTCACAATAATACCGGCTTAGAGTTCGCGCAAAAATAGCACAAAGGAGGATGCGATGAAATTTGTGAAAAAACAACCTGCAGATGATACTTTAGATTTAGTTTGTCGCATGTGCCCTCTCCATCTTTTAGAACCAGGCGATAGGCTTAAATGTCTGAAAACAGGTCAGGTTCGAAGATATCCCAGCGTGGTGTAGAAAGCATGGTCAGGAATTTATTGGGATGGAAGAGGACGAGGACTGTTACAAACTGTATATAAAAAAGGTTGAATAAAGGAACTTGATATGAGGAGGGTCTATCTGGATCATGCGTCCGCAACGCCTGTGAGGGAAGAGGTTATTGAAGCCATGCTTCCTTATTTTGACCGGCATTTCGGCAATCCCTCTACCGTCTATGACATGGGTTCACAAATTAAGCAGGTCATGGAAGAACAAAGGGCAAAGGTTGCCAAGTTAATCAGTGCTAAATCTCAGGAAATCATCTTCACTTCGTCGGGTGCTGAAGCTAATAACCTTGCAGTAAAAGGCGTAGCCTTTGCCCGGCAGAAAAAAGGTAAGCATATTATCATCTCTGCTATTGAACACCACTCAGTACTTAACTCTGCACGATTTTTTGAACGCATGGATTTCGAGGTGACTTTTCTACCGGTAGATGAATATGGTCTGGTGGATCCTGGACGTTTGTCCAGGGCAATAAGGTCCGACACTATTTTGGTGTCAATTATGCATGCCAATAATGAAATTGGAACAATCCAGCCCATATCGGAACTTTCTGGTATTTGCCGGGATAAAGGGGTATTATTTCACACGGATGCTGTTGCATCTGCCGGCAACATACCGGTCGATGTCAATGCACTTAATGTTGATTTATTAAGTCTTTCCGGAGTTTCTATTGGCGCGCCCAAAGGAGTTGGAGCCCTTTACTTCAAAAACAATTTGAGACTTATGCCTTTAATTCATGGCGGCATCCAGGAAATGGGCAGGAGGGGTGGAACTGAAAATGTTCCGGGCATTGTCGGACTTGGCAAAGCATCAGAGCTAACGATAGCAGAACTCACCGACAAAATTGATTACTTGCAGGAATTGAGAAATCTCCTTGTAGCAGGTATTCAGAAGCGAATTGAAAGTGTTAAACTTACAGGTCATCCTTACAGAAGGCTCCCAGGACATGCAAGTTTTTGTATTGAGGCTATTGAGGGAGAAGCAAAGGCATATGTGCAAACACCGGCTCTGCTTGTGCTTCAAAAGCCCTTAAAACTTCGCCGGTTCTGGTAGCGATCGGAACACCACCCGATCTGGCACAAGGATCAATTGTATTTACCATGGACAGCAGCAACAAGATCGAAGAGATCGAGTATGTGCTGGAAAAACTTTGCCTTGCGGTTGAAAAACTTCGCTCGCTTTCTCCCCTTTGGAGGAGAGAAGAAGGGAAATAAAAAATGTATTCAGAAAAAGTGATGGAACATTTCTCAAATCCGCGCAATGCCGGGGTCATTGAAAATGCTGACGGAATTGGAGAGGTTGGCAATCCCGTGTGCGGTGATATGATGGCTTTCTATATTAAAGTCAAGGATGATAAACTCACAGATGTCAAATTCAAGACATTCGGATGTGTTGCAGCCATTGCCGTATCCAACATAGTCAGCGATATGGCAAAGGGCAAAACTCTGCAAGAAGCCAAATCCATAACAAAAAAAACCGTTGCCAAGGCCCTTGACGGTCTTCCGAAAGAAAAGATGCACTGTTCCAACCTTGGGGCCAAAGCCCTTGCCGAGGCAATTAAGGATTATGAAAAGAAAAAATATGGATGATCAGGATATCATAGAACAGATTGGGACTATAAAAGAAGATTTGGGAGAACAACTTATCATCCTGACTCACCATTATCAGCGTAAGGAGATCGTTGATATTGGACACTATCGAGGAGATTCTTTGAGGCTTTCTCAAAAGGCGGCTGCGGACAATGATGCCCGGTTCATTGTCTTTTGCGGAGTCCATTTTATGGCTGAAAGTGCGGAAATTTTATCCCAACCATATCAAACCGTCCAGATCCCCGATCTAAAGGCGGGCTGCCCCATGGCTGACATGGCAGATATCAATAACGTTAATAGGGCCTGGGAAGAGGTTACGTCGATTACTGGAGAGGGATCGGTCATGCCAATTGTTTATATGAATTCCGATGCTGATGTAAAAGCTTTTTGTGGCCGCCATGGAGGGGCTGTTTGTACCTCATCGAATGCGTCGGTCGCCTTTAACTGGGGATTTAGCCGGCGTGAGAAGATTTTCTTTTTCCCGGACCAACATCTTGGACGCAATACCGGAAATCAGATAGGGATTGAGGCAGAGAAAATGATTTTGTGGGATCCGAAAAAGCCGTTGGGCGGTAATATCCCGGAAGCCGTCAACAAAGCCAAAGTGATTCTATGGGACGGGGAGTGTCATGTCCATACCCGCTTTCGGGTTGAACATGTTTTGAAAATGAGAAAAGAATATCCCGAAGCTAAGATCGTAGTCCATCCGGAATGTACCCGGGAAGTTGTAGAACTGGCCGATGCAACGGGATCCACAAGCTTTATTGTGAAATACGTTGAAAATGCTCCCCCCGATACAACAATTATTATAGGCACCGAAATCAATCTGATCAACCGGTTGGCCCTGGAAAATCCGGATAAAGCAGTTCTGGATTTACATTATTCCCTCTGCCCCAATATGTTTAAAATC
>JAFDBA010000120.1 GCA_019313505.1 Deltaproteobacteria bacterium | reverse complement strand
AAGACACAAAGGATATATTTATTACTCTTTCTTTGTGCCTTAGTGGCAGAATGGATAAAGTTTTGCCATAAAAAAGCACAAAACTTACAACTAAGAAACTAACTTGAAGCGCAAAAATATCCAACAATACAAAGGAGGTATCACCATGAAGATCAATTTAAGTTCTTTTTTGCAAGGGCGATTCAACATTTTTATGTGCAGGATGCTGGGGTGGGAAATCACTTTTTTTTACATGAGCATTTTAGGTGAATTATATTTTTTCTTTAACAGAAAAGAAAAATGGAAAATCAAAAATGCTGTCAAAGCGGTTTTTACAGGCCGTAAAAACCGTTCCGAAATAAGATCTATTACAAGAGACGTTTTTCGAGGCATATTATCTCATTACTTTGAAAAGTTTTTTAATGCCTATTCCACGACTGAAACATGGAAAACCTTTTTCCGAACACACATAGAAAATCAAGGTATAACCTCTATAAATCAAGCACTTAGCAAAGGAAAGGGTGTACTTTTAATCACCGGACATCTCGGGGGGGTCGAATTCATTCCGGGTTATCTGGCTTTAAATAATTACCCTGTAACAATTGTGGTGAAATTTAAAACAAACCGGTTGCGGGAAATATCAAATCAACGTGCTAACGAAGTTTCATCCAGATTTATTGACCCGGACAAGACCCCAAATATCATGAAAGCGATTTTTGAGAATCTAAAAGAAAACCGGGTTGTGATAACCCAATGTGACGAGATAGATGAATGGAGGCCCTGTCGTAATAATAAAATAGATTTTCTGGGCAAACATATTCATATGGATAGGACAATAAATATTCTATCAAAAAGGTGTAAAGCTCCTATTGTTTTTGGGGCTATGCACAGAGATTCCCGGCATCGATATAAATTTATAACATCTTCCTGGGAAGAAATGACAAAACAGTATCAACGATCCATGGATATGTCCATCGGGGAGGTGGTGCTGAAATTTATGGAACATTACATATACAAATTTCCTGAAGAATGGTATCAGTGGAAAAAATATCCGAAATTGGATATGTTTGCACCTTCTGACGTGGCAGCAGAAACACCGCTATCAATTCCTGTGCTTGAACCTTCCCTTGTTTGAGCCTGACGTTGGATACCATAGGTGCTTATTAAAGCAAAATCGACAAAATATTGTCGATAATTGCACGGTCCAAATTTATTTTACAATTGCGACAGATACTGGATACCGGTCTCTGGATGCTGGATAATGAAGGATAATTCAATTGTTATATCCAGAATCAAGTATCCAGCATCTTGACCTTACAAGCAATTACAATTTCGCTGCCCATTAAGGGCCACATCTTCTAAGCATTGACTTGGAAGGTGCTTAGGATTTTACAATGTTCTTATTTATTGAACCGATTTCAAAAAATACAGGGATGTATGTTCCTGCTTATCCGTTGCCTATTCTGGAAATCTCGAGTTTTGTAAAGATTAACAGACCCGACATAAAAATAAAAGTTATTTCCGTACCCATGGACTATGGTTTGCCTCTTGACAAAGAAGGAAAAGAACAGATCTGCCGTGAATTCTTAAAGGACCTGTCACAATTACAACCAAAGGGTGTGGGCATATCATGCACGGCAATTTCACAGGCAGAAGAGGTCATTGATCTGTGTAATCTTATCAAGGTATTTGATCCGGATATCTTCATCTTTTTAGGGGGGTATTTCCCGACCATTTATTATGAAGAGATTTTTTCCAAAACCACGGCGGTAGATTTGATTGTGTTGGGTGAAGGCGAAGAATCTTCACTCAAGATCATTGAGCTTTTGCATGGGGGGAAAAATCCGATCGCCGAAGATATTCCCGGCATTGCGTGGAAAAAGAATGGTCAAATATATTTAGCCCGGAGAGGAAAACGGTTTGATCTCGCTAAAAAAGCGCTTCTTAACCTTGATTTATTAATGCAACCCAGGAAGTACGATATTTTGCCATATGCCTTCAGCAGGGGTTGTGCTTATGGGTGTAATTTTTGCATGGAAGAATTTATGCGGCCTCACAGGAGAAAAGTGCCGCCTGAAATAGTCCATAACGACCTGAAGAATTTGGCGGATAAGATCAGTGCCCATACCCTGTTGGTCAGTGATGCTCTCTTTAAATCTTTTGATCTGTTTCCATTACTCAGGTCATTGGGGATGAAAGTTAATTTTGAAAGTCGTTGTGATGTGCTTGATCCTTCTCTGCTCTCCGACATTGCGGATGTGTGCGGCATTATTGCCCTTGGCTTTGAATCGGCCAGTTACAGCACTTTAAGACGCATGAATAAGGTTAAGGACAAATCTCATTATGAAAAATATATTGCAAATACCGTAGCTATTTTCAAAGAAGCCGCCCGAAATGAAATTCCGATGATAATTTTTATGATTTCCGGGTATCCGGGTGATACGGAAGAAGATCTTGAAAAAAGCCTTGTCTTTGTGCAAAATTTATCTAAAGACAAAGGTCCTGGGGGACATATCTTTAAGATCGGGGAATGTCATGTATATCCCAAAACCAAGATTTATGACCTTGCCGTATCTCTGCCGGATGTTGTTTTTGATGATGACGGTGTTTTTGGGCAGAATATTGTCAGACAACCATCGAAAAATTTGGATTTTGAAACTATTCTCGATTATAATACAAAAATTTTTAACTTATCCAATTACACACAAAAGATAAAAAGTGCACTTTTAAATATCATGCCTTTTTTCAGACTTCCGGCTCGGTCCCTAAGGGATGATGCCATATCCGACCAATGTTTCAGAGACAGCAACAGATCAATATTTAACGTACAGGGTGAAAGCCTTTCAATTTTCAAAAAATCGGTGCCCGTGTTAACCGAAAAATATAAAACATTGATGTCAGATCAAAGAAACACCCGAATTTTAAAGTTATAAATTCTGACGAAACGGTGCATTTCCGGTCCGTATTACGCATTGGGCGGGAACAACCCCACCAAGTTTTTGACCTATAAAATCGGCTAATAAAATGGAAAAGGAAACGAGCTGCATAAATTCCAGAGCAATCCTTGATTACGTCAAAAAATATAATGCCGGCGACTGCAGTGCTCTTTTCGGGAATCTTGATCCGGAAATTGATGCGCTTCAGGATCCTGAAAGTTATTTAATAGATCCCAACAACTGGATTTCCTGCAGCGTAATTTCTAGGTTATACAAAAGGGCAGCAGTAATTCTTAATGAGGAAATGGCGGCTTATAAAATCGGCAGGTATGCTACAGAAAACATTTCTCTGGGCTATGCTCAGCGTATTATATTCAAGACATTCTGGTCTGTTAGAAAAGCGCTCAAACACGGCCAGAAAATAAATGACCGCTGGAATAGAAACAAAAGAGTAGAGCTTGTCGAACTTAAAAAAAATAACGCGGTTGTACGTTTACACTGGGATCCTAAGATGGAGGTAACAAAAAACATATGCCTGTATAACCAAGGCGTTTATGCTTCAATGCCGCAAATATGGAAAGGAAACCCCGCAGTAATTAAGGAAAAATGTTGTTACTTTGATGGAAATCCGTACTGTGAATACCATATTAAATGGCCTTTCAAAAACAGATTCCATGAGATTCTCTCACGGTTTTTTACGTCAAAATCGGTTCTTATGGAAACCATAACTGAAATGGAAGAAGATAAAGCGGTTATCGAACAAAAATACGAGGAAGTCAATCTGCTGAATATGGAGCTTAATAAAAGAATCAAACAACTTGAAGCCATACAGGAAACCGGTAAGGCGATCCTGTCTTTGCTGGACCTGGAACAACTCCTTAGCGTAATCATGAACCTTCTGTCCAATGTATGTCGGATCAACCGTGCCGTAATCATGCTTATTAATGAAGACAAAGGGTTTCTTGAATACATTCACGGCATTGGTTTTGATGGTGACGTACCGGAGGTTATCAGAGATTACAAGGTTTCTTTAAACCGTTTAAGTAATATTCTCGTCAGGGTAACCAACACCGGACGGCCGGAATATGTGCCTGAGGTAAAAAGTTCAACCCTTAGAAAAGAGAACATTATGTTGACCCACGGAAAACCGACTTCGGTATATGTACTTCCCCTTATCACCCGTTCAAAGGTGATCGGTGTTATTGCTACGGATGCGGTTGATGGAAAAGGCGTGCCTATAGAAACCCGCGAAATACTGGAAATTTTTGCGCCTCAGATCGCCATAGCCATAGAAAACGCGAAACTTTACAGCAGGCTTCAAGAACAGATGGAAGAACTCAAGCAATCACATGCCCTATTGAGCCGGTCCGAAAAATTCTCCTTTTTAGGGAATATGGCAGCAAGATTGGCCCATGAAATCAAGAATCCCTTAACAGCCATAGGGACTTTTATCCAGATGATGCCGCAGAAATACAACGATGAAGAATTTCAAAAAGACTTTCATAAGATTGCAATGGAAGAGACACGCCGGATAAATAATCTTATTACAGAACTTCTGGACCTGGTCAACACAAAAGAATCACACATGGAGTTAAATGATCTGCGTGGATTGATTGATTCAATGATTCTTCTGGTTTCACCACAAACTAATGCCAAGAAGATTGACGTCTCCTGTCAGTTTGATCCCAATATCGGACAAGTTTGGATGGATTCTGAAAAGATGAAACAGGTTGTTTTAAATATCCTTTCAAATGCCGTTGATTTTACTCTTGAGGGAGGGAAGATCGAGTTAATTATAAAAAATTGTACCGAAAAGGAAAAACAGGCCACGGTTAGCATCGAGATTAAAGATAATGGGCCCGGAATTTCACTTGCTCATATTGACAAGGTGTTTGATCCCTATTTTACGACCAAGCATAAGAGTAAAATGCACAGTGGTACCGGTCTTGGATTGTTTATTGCCCATCAGAATATGCAAGATCATGGCGGAATTATTCAAGTAAGAAACAATATAAATGGGGGAACAATCTTTACCTTAAAACTGCCGAACACTCCCCGCTGATCGTTCCTCATTGCCAAATATTGACTTTTTACGGACGTTTTAAGTTTTAGGTATTAAGTTTTAAGTATCTGTTAAAACAATAATATATAGTTGCCTAAAACCTAAATCTTAAAACCTAAGGACACATTATATGCGAATAGATCACATAAGTGTATATCCGATTGTGCTCCCGTTTTCATCCGAGTTTGCTCACTCTCTGAGAAAAAGATATTCAGTTAAAAACATCATTGTACAAGTGGTTGCGGAACAGGGTGAAATCAATGGATATGGTGAAGGTGCCCCAAGGTCTTTTGTAACCGGAGAGTCTCAGGAAAGCGTAGTTCGAAGTATAACCGGCTTTATTCAGCTCGATAATTTTCCATGGGCCTTAGATGATGTTTCACAGATATGGAATTTCGTCGACGGTCTTTTCCATGGGAAAGCTCACAATGCTGCTATTTGTGCCCTGGAAACAGCGATGCTGGATGCTTTGGGCAAACACCAGGGCAAAAACATCATAGACTATTTTCCCCAAGATTCTATGATAAACAAAGTTTACTACGGTGCCGCACTTCCGCTCGCCGGCAAACAAAGAATTGTTGAGATATGTCGGCTGATCAAAAAAATGAAAGTGAAAAAGCTGAAACTAAAAATGGGTAAAGATGTATCCCAAAACAAAGAAATCCTTGATACTGTCCGCAAGGTGTTCGGAGAAGATTGCGATCTTAAAATTGATATTAACTGTGTTTGGAATTATGCTTTGGCCTTAAAGCATGTGTCTCTGATAAACAATTACGGGATAAAGGTTATTGAACAGCCCATGAGGCCGAACGACCCGGAAATCTCCGATTTTGCCGACCTTATGCAAAAAGCCGGTGTGGTTTTGATGGCCGATGAGTCGGCATGCTCTTTGGGTGATATGGAAAAGATTGCCCAAGAGGGCTGCTATAAGATGATAAATGTTAGATTGTCCAAATGCGGAGGGTTCAGAAATTCATTAAAGATTATCGAGTATTTAAGGTACAAAGGAATTTCTTTCCAGATCGGATGTCATCTTGGTGAGTCAGGCATTCTTTCGGCCGCCGGCAGGATTCTATGCCTTCTTTGCAGTGATGCCGTGTACTGTGACGGTTCTTATGATGAGTTTCTGCTGAAAAAAAACGTTACAGTCGAAGATGTGTCAATGGGTCCGGGGGGTGAAGCCGATCCTTTGAATGGCCCGGGACTGGGTATAGAAGTGAGCGGTAACAATCTGGCGGAGTTATCTGAAGGTTTCAACACTATAACGGTTTCTAGACCCTTACCGTAGCCCGGATTAACCGGAAAAAATCATAACCTTTTTTTTCTCTCTGTATATTGAGTAAGAACATGAGCGAAAAGCCGGGTTCCTACTTCCAGAGCCCTTTCGTCAATATTGAAATATGGAGAATGGAGGCCGTATTGAAAGCCTTTGAGTGGATCGTGGCATCCCAGCCCTACCATTACCCCGCCCCACTTTTGGCAAAAGTAGGCAAAATCCTCGGCACCCATTCTGGGAAGTCCGCTGTGGACTTTGTCAGTCCCCAGAACTTCCCCGGCGCAGGCAATGGTGTGCTTAACCAGTTCAGAATCATTTACCAGCACAGGATATCCCCTTTTAACTTCAAGCGTTGCCAGTATGCCGCAAGACTGGGCCACACCTTTGACCAGTTCTTCCAGGCGTTTTATAATCTGTTTGCGAATGTCCGGCTCCAGGGTTCTGAGGGTACCCTCAAGAACGGCTTCTTCCGGTATGATATTTGAAGCCGTTCCGGCCTGGAAACGTCCGATGGTCAGTACTGCGCTTTCAAGGGGCGGAACCTCCCGGCTGATAAGAGCAATGATGCGGATGAGCGCCGTGGCCGCCTTTGCCTTTTAATCGAATAAAGAGTGTATCCGCAGACGCATTGCTGATTTCAGGAGCGATTCCGATATGTCCTGCAGCAAGTTCGGGATACATATGCCCGGCAAAAGCTGCCTCCACCGGTTCCGAGTCTAAAATGCCGGTATTCAACATGGCCTTGGCGCCGGCTCCTCCTTCTTCCGCAGGCTGGAATATAAAGAGAATTCCACCTGAACCGTTTTGACGCCATCGGTTTTCCATGAGCCATCGTATCACACCGAGAGCAATGGTAGTATGCCCGTCATGACCGCAGGCGTGCATGAATCCATGATGCTGTGATTTGTATGGGACATCATTCCTTTCTTCCAGAGGAAGGGCATCCATATCCGCTCGAAAGGCTACCAAAGGCCCTGGTTGACTTGCGCTGACCTTTGCTACAACACCGGTTTTACCCACACCCGCTTGAAAAGGAACGTTGAACCCTTCGAGCACTTCACAAATTTTGGCGGAGGTTTTCTTTTCCTTGTAAGCCGGTTCCGGGAACCGGTGAAACCAGCGACGCAAATCCACAAGCCAATTGTAAAAGTCATCAGACAGTTTTCCATGCATCTCATAACTCCTTTATCTTTTTTAAAGTGCGAATTGGGATTAACGCAAACTTGCAAAAAGTTCAAGAATGAAATAAATGAGTAATGATATATATTTGACGATATCAGGGGATTAGATTAAATGCAAAATTATTTAGGAGACTCTCAAGCCTTTATTAAACAGATACTGTATGCGCTTCAAGAAAGAAACCACAATAATGTGGTTTTTTCGAAAGGAGTTACAGATTCATCTATCACATCTTCCGTGCTGTTTCTGCTCGGTCCAAATTGCCAAGGAAAAGGATTTTCTCCAACGTCCTGTCTGATTTTAAATAAACGATCCTTAAGGGTAAAACAACCGGGAGATCTTTGCTGCCCGGGTGGAAGTATCTTTTCCGGTTTCGATTATTATCTTGCAAAGCTTTTGTACCTGCCAGGTTCTCCACTATCACGTTGGCCTTACTGGTCACTTTGGCGTAAAAAGCAACGCAAGGAGGCACGACGTATGGCGCTCCTTTTTGCCACATGTTTACGGGAGGGCTTTGAGGAAATGCGTTTGAACCCTCTTGGAGTAAAATTTTTAGGCCCTTTGCCGTCACAGCAACTTGTCATGTTCCGCAGGGTGATCTATCCTATGGTTTGCTGGACCGGCCGTCAAAAGCGATTCTCACCGAACTGGGAGGTGGAAAAAATCGTTTATATTCCATTCCCAAATCTATTGAATCCTTCTAATTATGCGCGTTATCGATTACATATTGGATCATCCCGGAAAAACGGGAAAGATCTAAATGTGAAAGAATATCCCTGCTTTCTCCATGAGCATCAAGATGAATATGAAGTGCTTTGGGGTGCAACCTTTCGTATTACGATGGTTTTTCTTGAAATTGTCTTTGGATTCAAGCCCCCGGATATTGAATCGCTCCCTGTGGTCTACGGATCTTTGGATGAAAATTATCTCACCGGAAACGGATAGTCCGCTTGACCAAAACCGTTATCATGGGTCAACCAACTACTCAACCATTTTAGTACCTTAGTTATATTTTTTGTGTATTTTATGGCAAAAAATATCTAAACTTATCAAGTGTGAAGTGACTAAAGTGAACTAAAGTGACTAAAGTTGTGGAATTCCACCAATTTAATATAAACAGCCGGAGCGTAGCGACTCCTTAACTTTAGATCACTTCAAACTTTAGGTCACTTGTAACTTTTCCGGCTTGTCCGGGTTAGGATTCTTGAACATGGCTAAACTGCAAGCTAATATCCTGTTTGTGTGCACCGGCAATATTTGTCGCAGTCCTTTTGCACATGCTTTTTTTACAAAGTTGGTGAATCAAAAGCGGCTCCGGGGCATTGCCGTTGAATCTGTGGGATTGCTTGCACTTCCAGGCAATTCAGCCACCTATATGGCGCAACGCGTTGCCGAGGAATTCGGTGTAGACCTTGCTGAGCACAAGGCCAAATCGGTGTCCAAAGAGCTTGTGGCCTGGTCCAGTCTAATTCTGGTAATGGAGAAATCTCATGAGGATACGCTTTTGACCGACTTCCCGGAAGCAGAAGGTAAAACTCAGTTAATCAGGCACTTCGCCCGTTTTGGTTCAAAGAGGCGGGGTATTGCTGACCCCTACGGGCTTAAGTACGATGCATATCGGTTTTGCTTTCTGGATATTGAGGATGCAGTTTTGGGTCTTATCGATTTTCTGTCTGAACCCTAACCCGGACAAGCCCGCCCTCCTGCCAAGCGGAGTGAGGCGGACGGGCCGGAACCAAGAAATATTTGCCACCAAGGCACAAAGACACGAAGGATTTTATTTTGGTTTTTAAATCAAAAATCATCAATCGCCAATCAACAATAGTGCCTGAACGGTGTTTTCGTTCAGGCACGAACTAAGTTGTAGAGGGCATTGTTAATGTCAGTATACTGAAACTTAAAACCGTGTTTTAAAAGCTTATCAGGGATCGCCCGCTGGCTGCTCATCAGAGATTTTCCCATTTCCCCCATAATAAGCCGGATCATAGAGGACGGAGCTCTCATAAAAGACGGTCTGTTAAGAATTTTGCCAAGGGTTTTGGCAAAATTACGATTTATTACCGGGTTAGGTGAACAAAAATTGAGTGGGCCTTTTACATCCTGGTTTTCAAGTATAAAAATAATCGCAGCACAAAGATCATCCATATGAATCCATGGAAACCATTGCAGGCCGCTTCCAAGCGGGCCGCCGGCGAAAAGTTTAAACGCAGGAACCATCTTTGCAAGGGCGCCCCCGTTCTTACCGAGGACCACGCCAAAACGCATTGCAACGACCCGGATTCCTTTTGCTTCTGCCTGAAAAGCTTCCCTTTCCCAGTCCATGCAAACTTTTGCAAGAAAATCATGGCCGGGCAGAACATCTTCCTTTAAGACTTCATTGGCCCTGTCACCATAATATCCTGCCGCAGAGGTACTGCAAAGCATTATCTTTTTCTTGGCAGGAATAGCTTCAACCAGGTTACGTGTGGTCAGAATACGGCTGTTATATATTTGATCCTTATAGTTATTACTCCACCTCTTAAAAATATTTTTCCCCGCAAGATTGACTACAGCATCAACATCTTTTAGCGAATCCTGCCAGGCTCCTTTTATCGTAGTATCAGCCGAGATGTAATGAAAATTATCATTCCGGATTACGTTGTGAGCCGAAGAGGTGCCGACAGAAATAACGCTGTACCCCTTTTCGAGCAGATAAAATGATAGACTCGTGCCCACAAAGCCTGATCCACCGGTAATAAATATTTTTATGTTTAACCTCCCTCTTATCCGGAACTGTAACTGTGCAGACCGGGCAGGCAAAAAGACCATTTATGGATGGACACTAAATAGAAAATTGTTACATAATCTATTATGCTGAATGATTTTTTATAATCTTATTTAACGCCTCAATCAGTTCTTTTTTTGTATTAGGCTTGGGCAATGCTCCTGTAAAACCATATGCTTTAAAATCAGTCATTACAGGATCATTTGAATAACCGCTTGAAACAATGGCTTTGACTTGAGGATCTATTTTCAGTAATGCTTTGACGGTGTCTTTTCCTCCCATCCCTCCTTTTACTGTTAAATCGAGTATAACCGCATCAAAGGGTTGACCGAAATCCATCGATTTTTTATACAATTCAATGGCTTGGGCACCATCTTTGGCTAATTCGGATTCATAATCCAATCGACTCAGTCTCTGTTTTGAGAGGTTCCTGATACTATCTTCATCATCCATAACAAGAATTCTTCCGGTACGGATTGAAGGTTTTTCCGGTTCAACCATTTTGACAGGTTCTATGCCTACTATCTCTTCTACAGCAGCGGAAAGATAAATTGTAAAGGTTGTTCCAACGCCTACTACAGCAGCGGAAAGATAAATTGTAAAGGTTGTTCCAACGCCTACTTCAGATTCTACAGTGATATGACCATCATGCCTGTTAATAATGGAATAGGTTGTAGCAAGCCCCAAGCCCATCCCTTTTTCTATCCCCCTCTCTTTGGTTGAAAAATAGGGATCAAATATCTTGGAAAGATATTTTTCAGGAATTCCGACTCCGTGATCCCTGATCGATATTTTTACATAGTTGCCTTCTGAAAGGGGTAAACTCTGTTCGGTAATGATACTAATATTTTCTACTCTTACATCGATTGTTCCTTCATTCGGCATGGATTCAGTTGCGTTAACAATCAAGTTTTTTACTGCATGTTTCATCTGACCTTGGTCAAATTCCACATCATAAAGATCGTTCGATATAATAAATTCACACTTAACTTCAGAATCCGATAGAGAAAATTCTGTTATATCCTTTACCAAATCTTCAATTGAGCCGGTTTCCTTAACAGGTGTTCCACCTTTTGAAAATGTGATCAACTGTTTTGCAAGCTCCTTTGCCTTCAGGGACGCTTCTTCAGCCTCATTCAGGAAATCAGTAACCCCGTATTCAGGTTTGACATCATCTTTTGTCATGGAAATATTACCCATGATAATGGACAAAAGGTTGTTAAAATCGTGGGCAATCCCTCCGGCCAACAAGCCGATTGATTCCATCTTCTGGGATTGTTGCAGTTGGGTTTCAAGACGCTTGCGGTTGGTTATATCACGTGTTATCCCAATGATCCCAGTAGGATTGCTATTTTGGTCCCTTAGAAAGGACATTGTGACTTCGGTCCAGATTGTTGAGCCATTTTTACACCTGATTTCGACCTCAATCGTTCGCGATCTGGATATGTCCTCTATCTCGTTCTTTTCGACCTCCAGCTCTTCCGTCATAACCTCTCCTATAAGTTTGAGAGAGGCAGGAGTCAATGCTTCTTCCAGTGTTCTGGCCATAGTTTCTTCTACGGTGTAACCTGTCTGATATTTAATTGAAGGGCTAACATAAGTAAGGTCTAAGTTCATATCTCTTACCCAAATGACATCAGTTACATTATCAGCAAGTAGGCGATATAGCTTTTCACTTTTCCGCAGCGCCTTCTCGGCCCGCTTGCGTTCCTCAACTTCCAATTCCAGTTCATTCTTTACTTCTATCAGGTTCGATTGCTCTCTTTTCAAGGTGTTGGTCAAATCTTTATCTTTCTGATGAGCAGATATAAGGCCCTTAACGAGCACTGCCACGGACATCGCAGCAATCGTGTTCAAAAGCATGAAATTGACACCTGCAGTTATCATCGCTTCAACGCTGTTGAAAAATGGAAATGCCTGACCGAATAAACCTGCGTTGATAATCCAGCCTATAATCGTGAGAGTGAGTGCGTTAACTATTAAAGCTATAATTGCAGCTTTTGATCCCAGCAAAACCCCAACAAGAACTGCAAAAGCAAAGAGCCATGCGGGTCCGCCGCTTAAGGGTCCAACAGAAATAATTACGACCAACCCTATGAAATAAACCATTAACAGAGCTATCCCTGCACGTATATCATATCTCAGACCACGTATAAGCAGGAGACCAACACCAATTAGCCATGCAGCTCCATCAAAGATCAGTAGGCCCCACAATTTTTCCTTGACCACCATGGCAATTATAGGCACGAAGGCAAAAAAGCCTATCAATAACCCTGTAAAAAGAATCGTAAATAGAATACGTACGCGCCAGTAAGATAAGCTGTCTTTTTCCAGGACTGAGGAAGGAACCATCCTGTTCATAGCGAATGTTTGAAATCGTCGGAAATAATATGCTTTACTATCGGTCAGTTTCATTAGAGTCTCTGTTGATCTTTGTTGCATGGAAATTTATCTCTGTATATTCAAATTATTATTTCATGCAAAAGTCGTGCAAGATATAAAATACCATTTCAGAAAGCTGGAAAACGGTTAGATTACTGATGGTTAAACGAAATATCCGATTTGCCGAACCACAGGTATGTGAAAAGTATTTAACAATTATTGTGAAACTAATGCCATGTTTTGGCAGGTCATACACACCTTTTATGCAGCAAAAAGTGTGGAGGAATTAGATGAGTAGGCAGACACCTTAAATTCTCTAATGAAAATTGAAAATAGGCGCTTATACGACATATTGCGTTGTGCGGCTTAAATCCAGTTGTCGTAATAAATGGATTGGTTTCTGGGATACGATTTAGATATCGTAAAAATTTAGACAGTTGTACTCATAGCAGGTATCAACGGTTTGGAGTTTATGATTTTATATCGAAATCGTAACTATATTAGAGTGGTCTGAATGAAAGGTTTAAGGCTGAAATCTGCCAATTTTTTGAAACTTTTCAGTTTATTTTTCTCCCAATATTACCTCAAATAAACCTGTCAAAGTTTGACACAGAATTTGCCAAAAATTGCTTAATGATTTTTCTTCATAATTTATACATTTAATCTAAATTGTTGAAATCTATTAAGATTGCCTAATTTAGAGTTGTATTTTTAACCCTGCATGAATTTTGCATACATCAGAATAGTGCTACTTGGATACAATATCAATATGGCTATTCAACCGAGATATGGAAACGAAGTTGCAATGATTTTTTAGATAAGCCCACAAAATCAAAAGGAATAACAAGATGAAGTTAAGATTAGGAAGTATCAGTAAAAGGAATTTGACAATCCCTGCCGCCATTATTCTAATGGCTGTCTGCTTTGTAGTTTTTCAATCAGCCGACTCAAAAGCCGCCACCGCAAAAGAGATTAATGTAAGCGTTGATGCTACCCTTAAAAACTTTTATCAAGATGTTAAAGGTGCTAAAGAGTATTTAAAAACAGCCAAAGGTATTTTAGTGTTCCCCAGCGTTTATAAAGCCGGTTTTGGAATTGGTGGCGAATATGGAGAGGGGGCCTTGAGAATAGGCGGCAAGACCGTTGATTACTACAGTACCATCGCAGGCTCACTCGGCTTTCAGCTCGGAGCGCAGAAGAAAACGCTGATTTTGGTTTTTACCCAGAAAAAGTCACTTAAAAGTTTCCGTGAGAGTAACGGCTGGAAAGCAGGTGTGGACGGCTCTGTTGCTTTAGTAACGGTCGGTATCGGAGGTTCTATTGATACTACCAACATCAAAGACCCGATAGTTGCTTTTGCCTTCGACCAAAAAGGTTTGATGTACAACCTGACCATAGAGGGTTCCAAGTTCTCAAAAATAAAAAAATAGACGTCTGAAAATGTATGCCAATAACTATTTCTCCTTTCCTTCATCCAGCACTTTCCTGATGGTTTTTGCAATCTGGTCTCTAACAACAGGTTTCATAAGAAATTTTCGGAAAAATTTTAAAAGGTTTTTGCTTTTGAACTCTTTTTTTGTTTGTTGGATTAACATTGCAGGATGAGAAATTTTCACATTAAATCATTTAAAACATGAATAATATGGGGACAGAATGGGGACAAAATGAGATTGTTAACGAAAAAGGATTAGCAAAGAATCGCTAATCCCTTAATATTATTGGTGCCCCCGGCAGGAATCGGACCTGCGGCACATGGATTAGGAATCCAATGCTCTATCCACTGAGCTACGGGGGCTATTGTATTAAAAACAGTATGTTAGATCGCTGAATCTCATTCATTTTTTGCCGAAAAATGGCAAATTGTGCCCAAATTGTGCCCGCGCTGCGCGTCAAGGTAGGCTTCTTGCTGCTTTGCGGCGAGCTTTAAATCGTGATCGTTCACGATATTGTACCTGTCAAAAACTGACCTGGTTTTATGTCCAGATATCATCATCGCAACTCTTTCGGGCACACCTGATCTAACCATGTTGCGAACTGCCGTTCGTCTAAAATCATGAAATAGCATTATACCAATTCCAGCATCCTGACAAGCCTTTTTCCACGCTTTGTCAAATCGCTTTATTTTGTCTGTTCCTTCCCAGTTAAGGAAAACGTATGGAAGCAGCTTTTTGGCTATTTTACGGATTTCCCACTGATGATTGAATATCTCTTTGAGTTCATCATCAAGGTAAACGGTTCTCGCTGCATCGTTTTTTGTTTCGCCAACCTCAAGTCTCACAATACCCTGATTTCGATCAACCTGTTTCCAGGTTAAACCGGCAATTTCTGAAACCCTCCATCCTACCTTATATCCAAAAGAAACAAAGCCTTTTAAATAAGAGGGTAGGGCACCTCGAAGTGCCAAAAATTCCCCATGCTCAAAGAAACCTTGTCTG
>JAFDBA010000119.1 GCA_019313505.1 Deltaproteobacteria bacterium | reverse complement strand
AAACGTATGCTCAAGGGGGAAAAAGCACTCCTTTAAAGCCGTAAACGTGTATTCTCCGGGGCGCATCAGATAATAATCACCGATTCGGGGCGTAAGGATGCTCCCGGAAAGCGCGATGCTTTCAGGAACAGGCGCTACGGTTATCACGACCTGGCGGGCTGTGAAGACAAACCATGCCGAAACCCCCAGTAGAATCAGTATAACTCCCAAAAAAACACCGGCAAACCATTTTAGGATGTTAAAGGGCTTTTCTGTCGGGGAGGGACGCCTGGAGCGAAAAGAAACAGGCTCGATTTTTATCGGTTTTGATTCCATTTTTATTTGACCAGTTTGGAGGTCACACCTTATTTTTGCATATAGCTGTTACACGCAGTGCTTTCTGGCGGGGTTTCACGATGATTTTCTGCCGGACATCTTTGTACCCGTCACGTGAACCGACCAATGTGTAGCTACCGGGTCTCAGCGATAACTCGTGAGTGGTAAATCGCCCAAGTTTGCCGACTTTATAAACGGCAACTTCCGTGAGATTATCTGATTCGATTATCACTTTAACGGGAGTCCGAGCAACATCCACCAGAGCCTTTAGTTTATCCAATCGTTCGCTGAGTCGCGGTCCTCTCGGTTGTAAGCTTTCGGCTTCCTCAATTACAAGTACCGCATTTTGAAGCTGCGGGTTTGATTCCATGGCATCGGGTTTTTGAAGAAAAAACCTAATCCGCTTGGCAACGCGAATTTGTTCCAGAGCACGTTCTTTACCCTGTACGGCAAAGCTTATATTGGGGTCAATTTTAAGAACTGCCAGATAAGAACTAAGAGCCGTCTCCCAATTTTCAGTCTGCTCGGCAGTCAACGCTTTCTGCCGCATTTTTTCAATTTTAGCGAGCCGGATCGCCTCATTAACCTGTAATAGAGCATTCCGCACTTCGCGTGAATCGGGCCGGAACGATTTTGCCTTTATAAGCTGGGTCCTGGCAGATTGATAACGGCCGTCGTGATATGCCGTCAATCCATCTGACATGAGTTTCTGAAACTGTTGGCCGATGATCCGTTCTTTCACTCGGTTTAGGGCCTTTTGAGCATCCTTGGATTCAGGGTCCAACTTCAGGGCTTCCTGATAATCGGTGTGGGCAAAAGCAAACCGGTCATTTTCCTCATGGGTTTTGCCCGATTCTACCAGACGGTTCACCGCATCAAGCTTCTCAGCCCGTTCCAGATTCCGTTGGGCCAGCTCACTGGACGGCTCGATCATTAAGGCCGTGCGGAATTTTTTTTGGGCAATGTCACTGTCACCCTCTTCAAGGGCCTTCCGACCTTTCTCAAGCAGTCTTTGAAACACAGCTTGGGTCGTGTCGGCCAAATCGGCTGCTTTCCTGCCGGCTTGCGTATATTTTTCAGCGGCAGCCAAAAACGTATAATCCATAAACCGCTCATCCGCTTCCCGGCTGAGGGTTGTCATTTCCTCATATTCTTTACCGCCCCATTCCGCCACGCCTTTTTGGTCTATCCTTTTTTTCAGTTTTAAAAACTCTGCCAGTGCCTTTTCCGCCTTTTGTTTTTCAAGCGCCTGTATTGCGGGATCAACCGTTTGTTGCGGTTCCATTGTCTGTTGTTGCTCGAGAGCGACGGGAGCCGACTTTGTCACAGTGTCGGACTGTAGTTTGATCGTCTTAGTGACATCCGGGACCTGTTTCCTGTGGACGTCGACTTCCGATTGTGCCGCCTGACGGGCGTCTTCAGTCAGATTCGCCGGATGTTTCGATAAATGACGGATGAAAATAAAGCCGCCTGCTGCCATTGCTGCCAAAACTATGAGTAAGAGTAAAATGGGTGTCACAGTTAACCGAAATGGGCGGGATGAATCCGGTTGACTGCTATGGCTGCGCACCTTTAGCGGCGTGATTATTTCCACGTTGTGATCGGATTCCTGTTGATTTTGAGGAGTTTGAGTCGATTCTTCGGACGGCATAATTAAACGTCTCGGAATTTCCTTTTTTGGACATAGATGAACACAGATTGTCAAGATTCTTAAATTGCAAAATAACAGTATTATCTGTGCATACCTGCCCGCTTGTGCCTCGCATGGCAGGCGGGTCTGCGAAAATCTGCGTCCTATTTAACTTGTTTTGATGCTTGATTTTATTCAGGATTTTCAGTTTTTATCTCTTCCCCGGTGTCCGGTGAAACATCCGGATCAAAGCCGGTTTCTTTGAGATATATCTGTTGCAGCAATTCACGCCAGTGTTTAAATTGTTCCTCTGCCGATCCGGTCAGTTCATACTGCTGACCCTCGAATTCCATAACAACAGGACGCATCTCGCTTCCAAAAGATTCACTGAGCTCCTTGATTGCTGCTGAGTGGATTTCAGCTTCCTTGGTAATATTAAACCCCTGGATGATCACCTGACCGCCGACCATGATCATGCCTACCTGAAGCGCTCCGGTGTTTTTGGAGTTCCCTGCACTCAGCGCAACAGCACCTGCCACCAGCAACGCACCTGCCAGCTTGCGTATGGTGGCATCCCGCTTGATCTTTTTGATCGCCTTAATTTCTTCATAATTGAGCTTACGCCAGTTCTCATAGGGGGACCACATCTCAGAATAATATTCTTCATAGTACCTGTTCAAGGTATCCACATACATGTTTTCCCGCTCCCGTATTTTAAGCAGGCGGATCATGATGGAATCTTCATCGGCGGGCAGGCGATTGACGGTGATGATGTTTTTTTTATCTTTTGCCAGATATCCATTGTAGGCGGATGGGGCAAAATCCTCTGCAAATTTTAATTTTGAGACGGTACGGATTTTCTTAATCTCGTCAGGAGGCAACTTCATGAGATAAGTGGCCATGTCATTGCTAATCACATTGTATAGATCCTGATAAGCATCTTTTTCTCCCATCAGATTGCCGGAATAAAATTCGGACGTGGCTTGGGATTCATATTTTTTATCAAACCAGCTTTTTCCAGTGGTATCGACCACCTCTATTTGAAGTGCCAAATTTGCTCCGTTTGACTCAAGAATTTTACCTTTAACCAGAACATCGATGCTTTCCGTCTCAATGGGAAATACACGCACAGCGCCCCAGTAGCTGCTCTGCTGCAGGGTATTTTTTAAATGATACGGTATGAAATGGTTTTCCGCTTTTCTGACTTCCGGGCTGGTATGTTCATCTTCGGCTTGCTTTTCAGTAATTTTGTCGGACTCAAAGACTTGAATGCCCACATCAAGCAACTGATCTTCGATGATTTCTTCCTGGGCTTTGATTATGGGAGTGGGGCCGACTTTCTGAGCATAATAGGTGGAACAGCCGGTGGATAAAACTAAAATTAAACATATGAATAACAATTTATGATAAAGACTAAATTTCATCTCAGCACATTAGTCATGACCTTTGTCCCAATGGGTACCTTGGAACAGTGGAATAATGGATACCATCCTTATTTTATTTGCTTATATTGTTCATATTCTTTCCAGAGCTTTTTCCTGAGTTCGGGATCGGTTTCTCCTTCCGCCGCTTCGCGAAGCTGTCTGGCCACGATGTCATCATCTTTGGGGTCGTAGCGATTTTTAGGATGATTCCCGGAACCTTCAACGCCTTTCCGGAATTTGTCCCGGTCGGTAAATTTGGTATCATCCTTGCCCTCTTCATATTTATTTTCTTTTCCGGTTTCGGAGGTGTCTTTCTTTGTTTCGGCCTTTTTCTGCGCTTCGCTTGATTCCTGCTCGGACTGAGTAGATTCTTTCTCAAAATCAGTATTTATCTCAATGCCCTGGTCACGCAAGCGTTCAGCCACCGCCGCCGCTTCCTCGGCCAGATCCCGCATTCGTTCCGACGATTTTGCACGGATTAAATCCAATTCCTTGAGGAGCATTTCGTCAAATTCGGCCAAAGAGGTATCCAGTTGGCGATCCAGCGCGACCACTTCATCAACTACCTGTTCCTCGGGGATTTCCGGGTTCACCATAGTTTCGGTATCCTCCGTGTGTGCTGAGCCATCCGGTGCTTTTTGTATATCATACCTGGCATTAAGTGCCTCCATTTTTGCAACAACCTTACGATTTTCAGCAACCATGGCCTGAACCCGGCTCAAGTAAAGTTCATAATCTTCGACGATATCCGACGATGCATCCCCGGATTTTTTAAGTTTTGCCAGCTCTGAAGCGATTTGTTCCTCGGTGGCGATACTGATACGTAAATCCTTGCGAGCCGATTCAAGTGCAGATTCGATTCTTTGTCGAGTGGCGGCATATAAGCTTACACATAGCACAAGCAATAAAATTCCGGTAAGAACAGCATTGCTCCATTTGAAAGTCTTCATAATAAATGTCGATATCCTGTTTGTTGAGAAATTAAAAAGATATCTGAAATTAAAGCAAAATTTACATTTGCACAGATTAAATATAAGAAATTAAAAATGCGTGTCAACCATTGGATCCCTGCATTGCTCGAATGGGTGACAAATCCTGGTTGGAATGGCCACGGATTAACCGTGAATTTTCTTTAACAGCCAGTCCATATTTTCCCCAAGAACCTTCATGGCACCAAGACCTTCCTCGTCTTTTTCCACATCGCCCTTGTCCATGCCAAAACCCATGTTCCACTTGTATTTTCTTGCCGGCAAGTTGTACCAGTTCGATTAAATAATTTCTAGAATCTGTTCTTTGGAATGAAGCGGGCCACAACCAATCCCCGGACATTCCTTGGATATACGATTCCATTTTTTTTGAGAACGCAAATTCTCAAACCAGAAAGGAAATGTTTTGCACTGGTCTGGACGAACCGAATAGATTGTGCACCCGTTTTCATAAAAAAAACACCGTCCGTCTGCATGTTCTCTGATACTGTACCCTGATTTTATCGGATAGAGATATTTTTCAATGAAAAAGGGGACCTGAACAGAAAGGTATTCGGCTATGCGCGCAAATTCCTCTTTTTTAATATATATTATCCCCGGATCTCCGGTACAACATGTCCCGCACCTCTGGCATTCAAAATGAATTCCATGATCAAAAAAATAGGATCGATTGTATAATTTTTTCATTAGATTTTCACAAAGTTAAGTGTATCAATGTATATGAATTCGCAAAAAATTCGATTTAGATGTTTTAGTTAAAAATCTAAAGGACTCTTAGCCGTCCTGATACCTTGCTCCCTTAGAACATGAGTGTAAATCATTGTTGTTGAAACATCTTTATGGCCCAGTAGTTTCTGAATAACCCGGATATTTGTCCCTTCCATCAAAAGGTGTGTAGCAAAACTGTGGCGGAAGACGTGTGGAGATACCTTTTTAACGATATCTGTCCGTTTTACGCCCTGCTTGACCGCTTTTTGCAGAGCAGTCTCATGGATATGATGTCGCCGAATTTTGCCGGATCGTGGGTCTTCTGATAAGCTTTTTGCCGGAAACACATATTGCCAACCCCACTCCTTATCGGCATTGGGATATTTACGGGCCGATGCATACGGCAGATACACATGTCCATATCCTTCAGACAAATCGTTTTCATGAATTATCTTAACATGGGATAAATGTTCGGAAAGCACAGGTTTAACCGGTTCAGGAAGCATGGTAATTCGATCTTTAAATCCTTTACCGTCTCGCACGGTAATTTCATTCATTTCAAAGTCGACATCATGCACGCGAAGTCGGATACACTCCATCAATCTCAATCCACTTCCGTAAATTAATTTCAACATCAATTGAGTTACTCCGGACATGGCCATAATTACTTTTTTAACTTCATCTTTGGTCATTACCACCGGAAGATTCCGTTTTTTTCGTGCCCGGACCGCATTAATTTTCTCCCCTTCTAATGAAACATTTAAAACATTTCTATAAAGAAATAAGAGGGCATTAAAGGCTTGATTCTGAGTAGATGGAGAAACATTTCTATCCACTGCCAGATGGGTAAGAAACTCCTCTATCTCGGGAACACCCATATCTTTGGGATGTCGTTTGTTATGAAAATATATATATCGTTTAATCCATCCAACATAGGTCTCTTCCGTTCGGATGCTGTAATGCTTGCGCCTCAATATTTCCCTTGCAAGATCTAATAATTTCTCAGGCTTTTGTTCTTTATTGTCCTTGACATACTGCATTGATTTCCTCATAATATTTCCATAAATTTTCTACTTGTGTATTCTGTTGTTAATCTATATATTGTTATTGCAGAACGTGTCAACACAGAAATTTTTCTGCAATATCATCTTATATTACAAATTACAGAATTTTTTCTGGTCAATTAAATTGTTCTACCAAGAGAGATAATAATGAAAAAGTGTCCCTTCTGCGCTGAAGAAATTCAAGATGACGCTATAAAGTGTAAACACTGCGGTGAGTTTCTGGATGTCTCCAACCACCCACGCTTTGCAAAGGAAAAGATTCAATGGTATTTCCGAAAATCCTTTATTATCATCGCAGTCTTTTGTGTGGGGCCTCTGGCGTTACCCCTGATTTGGTGGCGGCAACAAACGACGCTGGCATGGAAGATCGGACTCACAATAGGAATCCTTGTTCTCAGTTGGATATTGTTCCAAACCACGATGGAATCCATTCGTATTCTCAAGGAGTATTACAAGCTAATTGAAGGACTATGAAAAAATCGACAGGTAGAACAAATCAGTAAACACCGACCGGACTTACGTCGCAGCTTTATGTAAGTATGCATGGTATTGAAATTTGTTATAAATTAGTAGTTCTTCGGGTAAGACGCCCGGCGGGTTACCTCTGCGTTAAGGATACTTGAGAAAAAATAGAGGAAGCTAAGAGTATGAAGCTAAAACTCAGAAATATTGGATTAAGCTTTCTTATAATCGGTCAAACACTTTTAGCCTTTGCCCAACCGACACTTGTTGAACCCGGACACTTGTTGAACCCGCTTTTGAAGTGCCAGTAAGCAAACTTCCATTGAAAACCTTCCACTCTAAAAATCACAAATTCACGGCAATCGTCTGCCCAGATGACAAAAACATATTTGTTTTCAAAGTAAACTGGCATGGAAACGTAGGAAGGAGAGAAAAAATGCCGATGTGGTCGACAGAAGCATGCTTCGAGGAGGTTTGGGTGGCAAATGATGGGCAACATATAATAGGAGCTATTTACGCAGAAAGTGCACTTCCTTCAAACTACACCAAGGAAGAGATCATTTTTTCTTTCTTCAAAAATGGGAAACCTATAAGAGATATTGGGTTAAGTGAAATTATCAGCGATCTTTCAACGTTGGAAAAAACGCAATTAGGTTTACGATGGGGAAATTTGAAAGGATTTAACGAGGCCGGTTATCTTGTGGCTGAAACGGTTGAAAATCAAATACTTATGCTT
>JAFDBA010000118.1 GCA_019313505.1 Deltaproteobacteria bacterium | reverse complement strand
GGCATATGTTTAATATTCCGAGGATTATTTTTTGAACATAACGCAGAGATTGGGCCCCGGTTAAATATTAAATACGGATTTAACTGGGCAAGCAAAAAGACCATTTATGGATGGGCACTACCTAACAATTTGGTTTCTTGGATACCTAATAGAGGTTTTCTTTAGTAAGTGTCCAACCTGTTATTTTTGGAACTTTAACTTTTTTAATACGCTTTATATTCAATTTGTCCATAGAGGAAAGGCTTCATTTTGATGGTGGGAACATCTATGGGGCGGGAATTTATCCCATGTAATCGGGAGAAATGCTGAAAGTAATGTGAAGGAACATCCCACCATTTTATTTTGTCATGAAAAACCTGATCCTTTGGGCCAGGTCAGAGTAAATTTAAAAAAGGTTGTGCCCGTTGGCCCGTTATGCCCGTTAGCCCGTAATTTAATACCGGACAACGGGCTAACCGGTTAACCGGCTAACCAGATATAGGCACTTTTAACTTGTACGGCTTTAAGTAAAACAGCCCCTTTCAGGGGCAAACCAAAGCCTGATCCTTTGGGCCAGGATTCTTTAGATAGACCGATAGAGTATATTACTAAAAAATCAACAGATTATAAAAAGCTGTAGAAATTCTGAGACGTTTAATTATGTCCCAAACCATTAGAGACAGAGGAGGCAGGTTCCAGGACCAGTGCCGTGCGGGTGGGGAGATATAGACTGAGCAGATTACGTGGCCGGTCCATTGAAGTGTCCAACAGGGTCAGATGATATTGATCCGGGTGCAGTCGGTTGTGACCCCCATATTCCGGCGAATCACTATTGAAAATCATACGGTATTTTCCCGGCGATGCTTCGAAGCGATAATCCGAATACGATTGATCAGGATGAAAGTTGAAAATGAATAGAAATCCTGCTCTTTCAAATATAATGATTTTGTTGTCCGAGTGCTCGTAAACAAGGCGTATTTCTGCTGATTCCAGAAGCTGATAATCCCTGAATAGAGATATCATGTCTCGATCAAAACGGGCGAGGAATTGATATTTCAGGTTCTTGTCATCCACCAGATGCCATTGGCGCCGGGCATATCTGTAAGACCAGTTGTTTCCTTTCCGAGGGAAGTCGATCCACTCCGGATGCCCGAATTCGTTACCCATGAAATTGAGATAGCCATTACCCGCCGTGGCCAGAGTGATGAGCCGTATCATTTTATGCAGAGCCATTCCGCGGGCCACGATATGGTTATCATCACCCACCTGCATGTGATCATACATATCCGCATCAATTAAACGGAAAAAAATTGTTTTATCCCCCACCAGGGCCTGGTCGTGGGATTCAGTGTAACTGATGGTTTTTTCATCCCGTCTCCGGTTGGTCAATTCATACCAAAGGTGCTCCATATGCCATTCTTCATCCGGGGTATCTTTGATAAGTCGTATCCAATTGTCTGGCACTCCCATGGCAAAACGATAATCAAACCCCATGCCGCCGGATGAAACCGGAACGGCAAGCCCGGGCATTCCGCTGATATCCTCGGCTATGGTAACCGCATCAGGGTGCACATCATGGATAACTTTATTTGCAAGGGCCAAATAAACAAGGGCATTTTCTTCCACGTTGTCATCAAAGTAGTGGTCATAGGAAGTAAATGCTTTTTCCAAGCCGTGATCCATGTAAAGCATACTGGTTACCCCGTCAAACCGAAAACCATCCAGTTTATATTCATCCAGCCAGAAACGGCAGTTGGAAAGAAGGAAATGAAGCACCTGGTGTTTTTCGTAATCAAAACACCTGGAATCCCAGGCTTCGTGAATACCCCGTGGTCCTTCATGAAAGTATTGATATCGTGTGCCGTCAAATCTGCTCAACCCCTCCACCTCGTTGGAAACCCCATGTGAATGAACCAGATCCATAATCACCCTCAGACCGGAAGCGTGAGCGGTGTCGATAAGCTCTTTGAATTCCTCCGGTGTTCCGAACCGGGACGAAGCAGCAAAAAAGCTTGAAACCTGGTAGCCGAAAGATCCGTAGTACGGATGTTCCTGGATCGCCATTAATTGCAGTGTATTGTAACCCGTCGCAACAATACGCGGAAGGATGTGTGTGGTAAATTCTTTGTAAGAGCCGATTTTCTCCTCTTCCTGAGCCATGCCTACATGGGCTTCGTAAACAAACATCGAGCCTGGCGGGGGCTGAAAATCGATATGTTTCCAGTGATACGGCTCCGGAGGTGACCAGATCTGGGCATTAAAAATCAGCGTATCAGGGTCCTGAACCACACGACGGGAATAGGCAGGAATGCGATCGCCTTCACCATCTGGCCAGTGAATACGGAGTCGATAATGATCCCCGTGTTTTAATTTGTTTTGGGGCAAACAAATTTCCCAATGACCATTTTGGGTGATTCGGTGCAGTGCAAAATCTTTCTTCTCTTGCCAGTTCGTCATATCGCCGATCAGATAGATCCGGGTGGCATAGGGCGCCCACTCACGAAAGACCCATTCATTGTTCTGAAAGTGCATTCCGAAATATTCGTGGCCGGCGGCGAAGTCCGCCAGTCTCTTTTTGCCCTGGGTCAGGCGCGATTCTGTTTCCATTGTTTTCAGCAAACGCCGGCGAATGGTTTTCTTATACGGCGTTAGATAGGGATCTTTAGATAAAAGGCGCTTGAGTATAGTATCGATATGCGGGTTTTGACCCGAACGTTTTGGATCATCTGAGGTTTCGAACATAATGAATCTTTTATTGGTTTGTTTAGGTTATGTTTCGATAAAGCTATCCGACGGTTTATTCACAATCAACGGTCGTTGCAGCATCTTCTCATAAAGCTCGATATATTGTCGAGCAGTTGTGGCATGGGTAAATTTGGAGGCACTTTCGGTCATGACCCGTTTGATTTGGCGCTTTTTTACCTTTTGGGAACGACTGTAAAATTCCATGGCCTGGTTGATGGCCCAGAGCAGACCACCGGAGTTGTATGTCTCGAAAAGAAAACCGTTTCCGGTATTTTTCTTTACATTTAGGCGGTCGACCGTGTCGTGTATTCCTCCGGTATCGTGGGCTATTGGAAGTGCGCCATAGATTGGACCGATCATTTGGGGAAGACCACACGGTTCAAAACGAGACGGCATCAAGACAAAATCAGAAGCTCCGTATGCCAGCCGTGCCAATCGTTCGTCGAAGTTGCATACCACCACCCGGCTGTCGAGTTTATGAAATCTTACGATCTCTTTGAAATACTTCATAAACTCCCCACTGGCTACAAATATGATCTCCAGATTCTGGTCCCAGTATTTAGAAACAACATGATAAAGTATATCGGCCAGTAGTTGGCAACCCTTTTGATTAGGATCGAGACGGGAAGGCCAGAAAAAAAGCGGAGCACTCTCATCCTGAATAAGTCTTAAGGTTTTTTGCAGATAGCGTTTATTTTCCTTTTTTCCGGCAACATGATTCTGAACACTGAATTGACGGATCAAATCTTTGTCATTTGCAGGATTAAAAGAAGGATCCGGGGCATTTAATATCCCTGCAGCACATTGGGAGTTCCATTTATTGGCCAGTTCATGTTGCAGGTATGGCTCAATAAAATCATGCCGGCCTTCGACAACCTCCATCATAAAAGTCGGACTTACAGTATTGACAAAATGGGCGGCAAAGACCCCGCTGGCAAGAAAATCGACAGGGTTTGTTTCACGGGTTTCCTCGTATCCATAAGCCATATTTTCGTAATAAAGATTCTGCCAGAAATATGCAGCGTCGATTCCCCTGTCTTCGATGTGGGACAGGGTGGTTTTAACGGTATAAATGTTATGGATTGTGAAAAGACATGGAATGTCCATTTGCCTTGCCATGGCAGGAATTAAACCGGTCATCCAGTCATTGCAATGGATAAGATCGGGCCGCACATGGGGTATGATATTGTTGATCACTTCACGCTGAAAGGCAAGAGCGATCTTAATATTTTCTCCGCCATAATTTGAATAGACCCTGTTTAGATAAAAGAAAGCTCTGTCTTCGGCAAGATGAACCCTGTCGCTCGGCATTTTGTTGCGAATGGCTCTTAGTTCTTTTCCCAGAACCGGAGCAAGGCGGGAACTGAATATTTCACGATAATCAGGAATAGCAACATGCACGTCAGCACCCTGGTCGAACAGGGCTTTTACCAGAGCCGCCGATACATCGGCAAGACCTCCGGCTTTGGCGGTCAGATAATTGGCCATATTCCCCATGCCGTCAGGCAGATAGGTGACTTCCGGTGTTACAACAAGAATGCGGGGATTGCTCTGTGGATGTGTCATGGTTAGACCCTAATCGCCTTTATGCGACACCCTATCTATAACATATAGATAATTATTAGTTAACTGAACGGTTGTTTTCTGAATATCGAATATCGAATGATGAATTCCGAATGATGAAATATTCCAATCTAATACACTTCGATATTAAAAACAGACTGTACCATATAAAAATTATTAAAATTGCTCCTTTACATTATTCAAGCCAAATTCGTCACTAAAAAACTCAACCAGTTTAAAGTTTCCAATCATCAATCATCAATCGTCAATCATCAATTCCTAGGCCCATGTAATAAGCCCGGGGGCAAATCTGATTCGGTCATCTCCACGGGGTATAACTCTGACAGTGAAACCGTAACGGCCTGAATTGCTGCAGGTTATAGTGCATTCGTAAAGGTACTCGCCATCCCCACGGTTTTCTTTTACGGTCATTTCTTGAGAATGACTGTCAACAATACTGTCCACAGTTTTTAATGATCCATAATAAAGCTCCATTTTTACTTCATCAGGACGGAGTTCTCCCAGATTCACAACCGCTGTTACTTCAAAGCTTTCTCCCACTTGAAACGGGCCCTCTACTTTTCGTACAGGATGTTCAATTCTGATATTTCCCCACAGGGCGCTGAGTCGCTTATACTGGGCGGAAAGAATTACGGCTTCCTTGGCATTATCTGCAGTCAGATGCGTAAAGCGCTTTGCAGCGGGGAGATAGAATTTGTTTTCATATTTTTTCACCATTATACGGGCACAAAAATCCTGCATCACCATCTTCATTGATTCTTTCATCATTTTGAGCCACCGATCCGGCGCACCCCCATTCTTCTTTTCATAAAAGCAGGGAATTACGTTGTTTTCCAGCACATTATAAAGGGCCTGACTCTCCACAGTATCCTGGTAGGCCGTATCAGCATATTCCTCTCCGTCTCCTATGCGCCAGCCTCTTTCTTTGGCATATCCTTCACACCACCAGCCATCCAGAATACTCACATTAAGGACTCCGTTTGCGGCGGCTTTTATACCGGATGTACCGCATGCTTCAAAGGGCCGTCTGGGAGTATTGAGCCACACATCCGCACCCTGAATCAGGTGCCTGGCTATATTGATATCGTAGTCTTCTAAAAAGGCGATTCGGTGGCGTACATTCGAATTGCCGGCAAACCGGACAAGGCGCTTGATCAGTTCCTTGCCTTCGTTATCTTTAGGATGGGCTTTTCCTGCGAAGATAAACTGAACCGGGTTTGTCTTTGAAGTAATGATTGCTTCAAAGCGCTCCGGATCTTTAAGCAAAAGATTGGCCCGTTTGTAAGTCGCGAAGCGACGGGCAAAGGCGATGGTCAATATATCCTGGTCCAGTACAGATTCAGCATCCTTCATCGTTGCTTTGGGGGCATTCCGGCGCCGGTATTGCTTTATCATCAGAGCTCGGCAATTGCGAATAAGGCGGCTGCGACTCATTTCGCGGGCACGCCATAATTCCTCATCATAAATATCGTCAATACGTTTGGCGATTTCCGGGTTTCCCAGGTCCAAATGCCAATCCGGTCCAAGATAGCGTTCGAACAACAGGGTGTTCTCAATGGAAATCCACGAAGGAATATGTATCCCGTTTGTAATATGGGTGATGGGAACCTCGTCTTCCGGCCTGCCGGGCCAGACATGGGACCACATGCGTCTGGCCACTTTGCCGTGTAATTCGCTGACACCATTACAGTACTGAGACATTCGCAATCCCAGAATGAACATGGAAAGGGGAGCATCCGAACCGGATTCCATGGGTTGTCCCCACGATACAATCTCGTCAACGCCAACACCCAGTTGCTTAGACAAAGAACTAAGATACGGTTTTACAAGGTCCACGGGAAACTCATCGTGCCCGGCCGCCACCGGCGTATGGGTAGTAAAGACCGTGGTTTGTGAAACGATTTCCTTCGCCGTCTCAAGATTGACGTTATATGTGGAAATCGTCCGGGCAAGCCGCTCCAGGGTAACAAAGGCACAATGACCTTCATTCATGTGGCATACGGTTGGATAGATTTCCATGGCCTCAAGAGCACGCATTCCGCCGATTCCCAGCAGTACTTCCTGGGCCAGCCGAGTCTTTGGATTTCCGGCATACAGACGAGAGGTTATTTCCCGAATTTCCGGGGGATTTTCCGGCAAATTGGCATCAAGAAGATAAAGAGGAATACGCCCCACCATGATCTTCCAGACAACGGCCCGGATTTCGCCCTCAGGTCCGTTGACTGAAATGCTTACCTCATTTCCTGAACGATCCTTTGCCCGTTTCACAGGCAGGTGAAAAAGATCGGTTTCCGGAAATTCTTCCTGCTGCCATCCATCCTGATCCAGAAACTGGTGAAAAAATCCCTGCCGGTAGAGAAGCCCTACCCCTATTATGGGAAGTGCAAGGTCGGAAGCTGCCTTTAAGTGATCACCGGCCAGGACTCCGAGACCTCCGGCAAACAGGGGAACACTTTCATGAATTCCGAACTCCATGGAAAAATATCCGATAGTTCCCTCTTTCCCGTAGGAAGATTCGCTTCGATCCATAGGGGTTAAAACCTCGCCCACAAAACTTTCTTTCACCCGCCGCTGATGAGCCAGAAAGCTTTCGTCTTTTGACAGTTCTTCCAGTTGTTTCTGGGGAATCAAGGTTGAAAATACGATGGGATTGCGCCCGGACGCTTCCCAGAGCCGGGGACTTATGCGACGAAAAAGTTCAATGGCATCCAGATGCCAGCACCACCAAAGGTTGCGTGCCAGAACCTGGAGAAAAGAAAGGGATTCCGGAATTGCAGGAAACACCTGAAATATTTGCAAATAACTCATATTCATTTATCCTTTATTTGGTTGTTAAAAACCTGGTCCTCAGGGCCAGGTCAGAGTTTTTCGGCTCTGCCTGAAGAATCGCTGCAAGAGTTTGAAGTGAACTAAATTTAAAAAACTAAATTTAAAAAAGGTTGTGCCCGTTGGCCCGTTATGCCCGTTAGCCCGTAATTTAATACCGGACAACGGGCTAACCGGTTAACCGGCTAACCAGATATAGGCACTTTTAACTCGTACGGTTTTGAGTAAACTATACCCTTTCAGGAGTAACCCAAAGCCGGGTCCTATGGACCCGGATATTTACTATTGGTCATTGGTCAACCACTCAACTACTCAACTATTACCAAATAGTCAATCCAAAGATTGGAGCAGCTTCCATACCCTTAAAACTTCGCTTGCCCCCCAGGCCTGTGCATCACAGCCGCTTTGTCTGTGGGGAAAATCTCCGTCCATGATTTCCGGAACATGGCCGACGCACCCCTGGGATAGGAGACGGGTACTGCTTGCCAGCCATGAGAAAGCCGTGTTTTTTCCTTTATTGCCGTAGGCTCTTACCCATGCTTCACAATAACTGGGGAATAGCCATGTCCAGGCGGTGCCGTTATGATATGCAGGCTTGCGTTTTAAATCTTCGTCTCCCGCATATTGTCCCTGGTAAGGATGATGGGGATTGTTGATCGTTGTTCCATCATGATAAATTGTAATCGGTCGGAGAACAGGTCGGTCCGCAAGGCTTCGAACGGCTCCGGGAACCAGCAGTTCTTCACATGCTGTCACAATCTTACGGCAAATCGTACGGTCGGAGACAGCGCCAAGTGTTACGGCAAAAAGCTGATTCGGCCTCAGTGCATCGTCAGGGTCTGCCTGTGCGGCCGGTTTCCCGGAATTGGTATGGAGACAGTCAGACAGGTAACCGGAATTTTCGAGCCAAAAGAGGTTAAAAATTGACTCCTGAACCTGGGGAACTCTGATGGTCCAGTCGCCGGCGTTTCCTGAAGGGTCAATGCGTGTTAAAAAGGATAGGGCAGCAAACCAGAGGGCCTGGATTTCAATGGGATAACCTTGCCGGGGTGTCCCTGAAGGATGATTGGTATCCATCCAGGTAAAATGGGTCGGACTGAAAATGAGACCCGATTCCGGATCCATACGGATACCGTTGGGCGTGCCCTGCTCATAAGCATTAGCTATGGAAAAAAGAATATGACGAATTGTTCGATCACCACACTTTGAATCAAGAAACTCTTCATTTCCTTCAACACGGACAAGATCGGAACATGCGACAAAAAACCATAGGGGCGCGTCAGAGGTGTCACGGTTTCCGGCATCTTTGCCATGGATCATATTAGGGATTGTTCCGTTATTTTCAAACTGTCCGAATTGTTTCAGGATAGAACGAGCCTCATCCAATCTTCCTGCTGCAATCAACCCCCTCACAAAAATCAAGGCGTCCCTGCCCCAATCGAGAAACCATGGATATCCGGCAATTACCGTATTCAAATCGTTCCTTTTTACTACATAATGGTCCAGTGCTGTTTGTAACGCCTCATCCGGTTTGCAAAATCTGTTTTTTTCAAAAATAGCCGGTTCCATATCACGGAACAAAGGTTTTTGATTCGGGAAATGAAAATCTTGGGACCCCGTAACAGAGGCGCTC
>JAFDBA010000010.1 GCA_019313505.1 Deltaproteobacteria bacterium | reverse complement strand
TAGCCTGTTTGTATGTCGCTCCCCATGCGGGAGCGTGGATTGAAACACTGGGGCAATGGCTGGTGTGTGGAGAAAACTGTGTCGCTCCCCATGCGGGAGCGTGGATTGAAACGGGGGCATGGAATCATTATCCGTAATGCTGGCATTGTCGCTCCCCATGCGGGAGCGTGGATTGAAACAATATGCGTATGACAGAATTAAACGCAGCAATTATGTCGCTCCCCATGCGGGAGCGTGGATTGAAATAGCACAGGGCTCGCGGTTGGGCATGGCATGCCATCAGTACCGAGATGGTGCCTTGCTATTGAGAAATCGGCTGTGGACTAATGCTGGTGAAACGGATTTAGGGAGCAAGGCATGGAAAACAAATTGGTTGTTTTTAAGGGCAAAGAAATTAGGCGGATTTTACATAACAATGAATGGTATTTCGCTGTTGTTGATGTGATCACTGCTTTAACAGACAGCGATAAACCGCGAGATTATTGGTATCGCATGAAAACAAGAGAGGCGGCATCAAGCGGGATTCAGTTGTCGACATTTTGTCGACAACTGAAGTTGGAATTAAGTGACGGCAAGAAATACATGACGGATGTTGCCAGCACAGAAGGCATTTTTCGCATTATCCAGTCCATCCCTTCGTCCAAAGCCGAACCGTGTTCCCCACAGGCGCGGGGATGAACCGTTCCTGCATGGGAAATGGGCTGGATATTGCAAGTGTTCCCCACAGGCGTGGGGATGAACCGGAAATTTTAAAACTTGTAGAATATTCTATAAATTTTGACGAAAAACTCGATACCTACGGATTATTTTCAACTTCTTCATAATAAAGATCAAATTTGTCTTCAGCATCGCTTTTTAATCGATTTATACTTTCAATATCTTTAGCCTTAGAAATATTTTTGGATATCCTCCTTAGAGAATAAAGAAATTTGTTTCGCAAATCCGGCCCTGCCTTATGAGCCTCAAGATGATTTTTCATTTTTTCAATCATATCCCCAAGAATTGTTAGCCTGTTAATTCGGCATTTTTCTGTCTTATTTTCAACAATGATATCATTATGGATTTTAATTTTTTCGTATAGTTTCCATGCCTCTCCAACCATCTCACAAGGTTCAGATGCCGACAAAATCTGTTTTAGTCTGTCAAAAGCCGTTATTGTCCCTGATTTGTTTTTTAATTCAGGAAGATTTTTTGTAAAGGCTTCAATGGATTGGGTTAAAATTGCCCAGCTATCCCTATGCTTGGTATAAAATTCTGATAACGTTTTCACATCATCAACCAATTCAACAACTTGGTCGCGATTATTATAAAAAGCATTTATAAAGGAAAACGAGTCGAGTTTAGCAGATATCTTGTTAATCAGGGACAGTCCACGATCTATTTGTTCCTTGCCGGGGAAATACGGCCTTTTTGAATAAGGCGTATACCGGTTAAGACAACTTTTCCAATGTCTTATTTCCTCGGCCAAAAGCCGCGAAAATTTGTACTGATCATCATAATTATCAAAAATATCCTTTCCGAGAATTTCCTGGCAAAACCGTTTTGTACGTTGAAATACGAGATCATCAACCGATTTATTTAATATTATCCCCACCGGCTGATCCGGGTTTTCAAGCAAAATTCTTTTGATATCGTTTGGATCAAGGCTTTGTTTATTTATTCTAAAATGAATTTTCAATTCTTGCGCAAGCCAAAAAATATTTTGCAAGATCGCAAATTCAGACCATTCAGTTAATTCTTTTACATATTGAATAAATTCATCTAAAATAACATGTCCATTGGTTTCAGCCATGTTTTTAATATAATACATTATTTGGTCTTGTTCTTTTAACTTTTTGTTTTCAAAACCAAATGTAAGCTGCCTGAACCCTAACTCTATGTCTTTAATCTCATGCTTTTTCATCAATATCATTATCAAAAACTAGTTTTATTCAGCAGGTTTTGTCTCAAGGAAAAGCACAAGGAAAGATTTATGCAATCCATTAAAACAAGGATTGACTTAAAGTGCATCCCCATCTTTTTTCACAAGGGTTTTTTATCGAGTGGCCCAGTCTAACGGAATATTCATGGCCTGGAGAACATGGGAAATTTTCACGGTATCTGAATGACATGCCGCACCGGCGGAAGCCGCCACCTTAAGCCTAATCTCTTCGAGAATCCTGTTGGCTGCAAGACCCTGCTTCCCTTATTTTTCGGAAGTGGATACTAAAAAGTCGAGCATGGCCCGGCATAACGGTGAAACGTTTCTTCTTTTGTCTCGGATCATATAAAATTTTCGCTGCATGGTAAGATTTTCTATTTTTAAGGCAGTAAGTATTCCTGTTTTAAGTTCCGTATCAAGGGCTCTTAATGACAAAATCGATATGCCAAGGCCCGACTTTATCCCTTCTTTAACTGCTGTAGAGGAACCCAAACGCGCTACTATATTAAGGGAATTGATATCCTTTGCGTGGGGCACCTTAAGATACTCTTTAATGATTTTCAGCGTGCCCGAACCGGTCTCCCTTAAGATAAAAGGTTCTTTTGATAAATTTTTAAAGGAAACTTGCTTTTTGTCGACCCATTTATGCCCGGCGGGAACAGCCAATACCAGCTCATCTTTCCACAACTCGCGACATATGAGGTTGTCACTCGTACTTTTCGATCCAATGACGCCCAGTTCAAAATCACCATTCATAACACGTTGTTCAATTTTACTTGTGTCTGAAATCGTCAAGGCAACTGTCATAAGCGGATGCTTTGCGCGGAAACTTTTTAATATTTTTGGGAAGATATATTCTCCTGGAATGGTGCTGCCGCCGATATGAATTTCACCTTGTTTTGTTCCGAGAAAACCCTGTATTTCATTACAAGCATCCTTTTTCATATCCAGCAATAAACACGCATGTTTGTAAAGAAGTTTGCCTGCCGCAGTAGGAACTACCTGCCTCCCCAGGCGATCCAGAAGTTGAGTTCCGACCCTGTCCTCAAGGGTGGCTATCCTTTCGCTGACCGAAGGCTGTGCCAGAAAAACAGCATGAGCGGCTTTTGAAAAGCTTTTCAGCTCAACCACTTTGCAAAATATTTCTAACTGCCGGAAATCAAAGTCGATAGACGGTATTTTATGTTTAAGGCTTTTTTCCATTTCTCAGAAAACAGGGGTCTTGAATCCCCAATAGATCCATAGCATACAAAAAAAGACCATGGCCGTGAGATAACCTGTCTGCAAATTACTTGATAGTATAGGAATTTCCTTTTTTGGACACAGATGAACACAGATTATCAAGATTCTTAAATTGCAAAACAACAATATTATCTGTGTATACCTGCCCGCTTGTGCCTCGCATGGCAGGCGGGTCTGTGAAAATCTGCGTCCTATTTAACTTGCAATATGCACCATATCGGAAGCATGAACCAGAATCGCCTTTTTTTTCAATTCAGGAAGTACTTCCCGTAGAACATCATACGTAACGGCATGTGGGTGTGCGATGCCGATGGCTTCACCATGACTGTTGGCAATATGTATAAGCCGGTATATCTGTTTTCGGATGAAATCGGGTTTCTGGATATGATCAAGGAACACATCCTTTTGTGCAAAAGGTACCTGTAACAACTGAGCGGATGGTTTGCATAATGTCTCGGTTGTGGTACGGCTGTCGATAAAAAAAAGCTTCCGTTTTTTCAGAACAGATAAAATTTGGTATAGCTGGGTTGAAACCGTGGTCATTTTTGAGCCCATGTGGTTGTTTACCCCTTGAATAAAAGGAACAGAATCCAGGTCCCTGTTGAGCTGGTTAATGAGTTGATCCGGAGACATTGAGGTTAGGAGCGCTCCGGGCCCCGGGTTAACCATGGGATATTCATTGGGCTCCATGGGTAAATGAAGCATGACGTCGAACCCTTTTGAATGGACGTACCTGGCAATGCTTTTCTGAAAAGGGCTGTAAGGAAGTATGGAAAATGTAAAAACCGCATCTAATCCGAGGAATTTTTTCACTATTTCTTTGTCGTAGCCGATGTCATCGATAATAATAGCTATTTTAGGCAACTCTTTTGGTATTCCGGGAACCGGTTTTGGTATCGGTTTATGAGGCGGCACCTCCTTTTCAGGATAGATTTCAAACCTGGGTATTTTTATTGCGCTGGGTTTTATAACAGATTTTACAGGGTACTTTCGCAATAAAAAATGGTGCGCAAGAAGGCCGGCAGTAATGACAAGAACTGTCAGAACGCCAAGACCGGCAAAGGCCCTCATTAGATTGGTTTTTTGGGCACTTTTTTTGTTAGGTTTTCTTTTGGGTTTCTTTTGCCGTCCAATTTTTCTTTTCGCCATGGGTTACTTGTTGTCACCCTTAAAGATTTCATAACTTAACAGGATGTCAAGGGCGCGCATAACCTGGTTGTCAGACAGCAATTGTTCGACCTTAAGATGACCGTATCTATTTTCAGGGGCGTTGATTTTCTGTTTCTTTTTGTTTCCCTTTTTTTCCCCGGGTTTTATTGGGACGTCTTGACCTTGATCGGGATTTCCTTCGAGATGATTTTTAAGATCCTTTTCCTTTATTCTATCGACACCGTCACTTATCTCATCTTTATTAATAAATTTTTTCTTTACAATTATATCAGGCTCAATCCCTTTGGCCTGGATGGACCGTCCGCTGGGTGTGTAATATCTGGCGATGGTCAATTTGAGGCCATAACCGTCTCTTAAGGGCTCAACGGTCTGGACCGAGCCTTTGCCAAAGGAAGTGGTTCCCAGTATAAGGGCGCGCTTATGGTCCTGAAGTGAACCGGCAACAATCTCCGATGCACTGGCACTTCCCCCGTTAATCAAGACAACCATGGGATAACTTCGCTCTGTGCCGTTAGGCTTTGCTTTGAAAATTTGAGTATTTTGTTTCAGACGTCCTTTGATTGAAAGGATATTGCCTTTTTCAAGAAAAAGATCCGAGATCTTAATAGACTGGTTAAGGAGCCCCCCCGGGTTATCGCGAAGATCCAGGATAAGCCCTTTTAAAGGTATTTTGCCCGATTCGAGTTGTTTTAGCTCTGTTACCATATCCTCCGTGGTATTGTCCCTGAAATTTGTGATCCAAATGTATCCGTATCCGGGTTTCAAGACAACAGCTCTTACGCTTTCAATGGGTATAACATCTCGTATCAGCTTGATATCCTTCGGTTCATTAAATCCTTTCCGTGTTATGGTTACAACAACTTCAGTCCCTTTGGGTCCTCTTATCATTTTTACAGCATGTCGCAATTTATTGGTCGGTTTACCATCAACCTTGAGAATTTTATCACCGGCCTTTATTCCGGCTTTATAGGCCGGCGTCCCCTCGATGGGGGAAACCACTGTGACGAAACCGTTTCGCATGGTTATACTAACGCCGATTCCGGTAAACTCGCCCTTGGTATCGAGTTGAAGTTCTTTAAAGTCGTCAGGGGGCAGCAAAGAAGAATGGGGATCAAGGCTGTGGACCATACCCTGAATAGCATTTTCGATCATTTCTTCTGAATCCACCGGATCAACATAGTTTTTTTCAACCAGTTCAATCACATCGGAAAATAATTTCAGGCCTTTATACGTTTCTTCTCCGTTGGCTGAAAGATCATGGTAGAAACCGAATCCTATGATCCAGAATACAATGCCTATGGGTATTATTAACCACAGATTGAAATTTCGTTTTTGCTTGATGGTCATATGGTTACTCCTTAACCTTTTTTAATCCATTTTAACGGATCCACGGGTTTCCCGTGGTGGCGCACTTCAAAATGGAGGCTTGGGCCTATTATGGACCCTGAATCTCCAACTGTGGCAACAACATCTCCAATATCTATGGTATCTCCTTTTGACGCAAAGAGTTCTTCAGCATGGGCATAAACTGTATAATAATTATCACCATGGTCAATGATTATCATGTTGCCGTAACCCTTGAACCAGCTGGCATAAAGTATCTGTCCATCAAAAACAGCGCGGATTGGTTCGCCTCTGTCTGCCTTTATTTCGATACCGCTCTGAAAATTTACCACATTAAGTTTTGCGTTTTTATGCGGTCCGAAAGGAATTACTATTTTACCTTTAACCGGCATATTAAGCAATCCTTTTAGTGAAGAAAAGCTTTTTGGTGAAATATTTATTTTCTGTTTTAGTGGATCGGTTTTTGGGTTTAAAGATTTAACCGCCTGATTCAAATCGACTGCAGCCTGATTCAGTGATTCAAGGAACGCCAGTTCCAGTGATCTTTTGTTGCGGATGCCGGCAAGGATACTTGAACGTTTCACTCTTTCATTGGACATAACCGCAATCTGTTTTTTTAAACCTGCTTCGAGAGAAAGCTTCTCCATTTTCTGGGAATTCAGCCTGACCAGAATTTGCTGAAGCTTTGCCTTGTTGTCCAGAAGGTTCTGTCGGATCTTTTGGTCATAAGCTAAAATAATTTCCATGGACTTTTTGCGTTTAAAAAGTTCATATACGGATTGAGCTGAAGCCAGAACATATATACTGCCCAGCCAGTTCATTTTATAAAGCGCCGCCAGGCGTTTGAATATGTAGTCTTCGTCGGCTTTAATCCTCTTTTTGAGTTTGTCGGATGCCCGGGTAGTTTCGATTGCTTTATCTCTGATGGTGACAAGTTCAAGCTTGAGAGCCGAGACACGTTTTCTTGCCTGGCTGAGGGCCAGATCGATATCATTCAGTCTGTTAACTATGGCGGCTTCTTCTTTTGTGAAGGTCAGAACTCTGTGCCTGCCTTTTTCTATCTCCCGGGTGATATCTTCAGATTCTTTCCTGAACTGTTTAATGTCAACGCCGTTATCCCCGTTTTTTTTCTTTTTCCCAGTGGGAACTAAAGATATAATGCGAATATACTGTTTTAGATTTCGAATATAACCGATTCTGCCTTTATAACTAATTTTTAGCCACCTGTTGAGGTGTTCGAGAATTCTAACCTTTTCGCCTTTTTTGATTAACTCCAGAGGGGTTTTCGTTATTGTGGGTGAAGGCCGTAGGTTAAGTATATTTGCGGTGACAATTCCGACTTCATGGGATGTAGCGCCAAAGATTTCAGCAGGCCGCAACACCAAAATGATAACCGAGGCAGTAAATATTATTATTTTAAAAATTGTTTTAAAGAAAGGTAACACCCTATCCATCCCACAAATGTGCTGCCAAGTATTATTCCACAGAAAGCGCCGGTGGAGAGAAATCTAATCGCAAACAGACCGGGAGATATCCCCCGTTCCATACTTGATGATAGTAACAAAAAACCGACAAATAATGTGGCCAGACCGATAATTCCGCCAAAAGCTCCCTGGATAAGACCCTGAATGTAAAAAGGAGCTTTAATAAAACTATCGGTAGCTCCGACCAGGCGCATAATTTCGACCTCATCCCTTCTTGAATAAAGTACCAGACGAATTGTGTTGGCCACGATTAATAGGGTGGCAATAAAGAAAAGACCACCCATTGCATACCCGGTTAATCTGAACAGATTAAAAAAATTTGTAAATTGTCCAAGCCATCTCTGTCCGTATTCCACTTCATCAATCTGGGGAAACGATTCGAGCCTGGTGGCAAGGATCTCAACTTTTTCCTGGTTTTGGAAAGATATTTTAAGGCGGATTTCAAAAGCATCCGGAAGGGGGTTTTCCTTTAAGTTTTCAAACAAAGAAGGTTGCCGCTTCATCTGTTTTTTAAGCTCTTGAAAGGCCTCATTTTTTGAAATGAATCTGACGTCCCGGATACCATCCATGTGCTGAATTTTATGTATGAGTTTCGAAATTTTTGTTTCAGGTGTATCCGGTTTCAGATAGACCATGATCTTTATCCCTTTTTTCCATGAATTTATTATATCATTGGCGTTTACAAAAAAAAGAGCAAAAGAGCTGACAATAAGAATGGAAATAGCGATTGTAATAATAGTGACCGAGTTTAAGAATCTGTGATCCCGGATATCTTGTATCGCCCTTTTATAGTTGTGAATCATTGATATAACTTTCAACATTGGTTGTTTTTTGCATATAACCCTGATTAAGATGGATTACTCTGCCCCCCGTTTTGCGGATGAGCTCCTTGTCATGGGTTGCAATGATAACAGTGGCGCCACGGGTATGGAACCTTTTAAGAAGATCAAGGATTATGTTGGCGGATACTTCGTCCAGATTGCCGGTTGGTTCATCTGCGAGTATTATCTTTGGGTCACCGACAATGGCTCTGGCAACTGCTATTCTTTGCTGTTCGCCGCCTGATAGACTCGGGGGAAAGGAATGGAGACTCTCCTCCATACCAACTGTTCTTAATATGCTTTTTACCTTCTTTTCGATAAAGCGTCGTTTTTTACCTGTTGCCTCAAGGACAATGGCGACATTATCAAATATGGTTTTCGTGGCTATTAGTTTGTAATCCTGAAATATTATTCCGTACTTTCGTCTTAGAAGCGGTATCCGTTTGTGAGAAATCCTCGATAGATTCATTCCCTCTATCAATATCTGTCCTTCTGATACTTTTTCGCCAAGGTACAGAAGCTTAAGGAGAGTGGTTTTGCCTGCTCCGCTTGGGCCACTGATAAAAAGGAGTTCGTTTTTTGGAATATCAAGGGTGATGTTGACGAGAGCTTTCTTGGCGCCGTAATTCTTGTAAACATGGAACATCCGGATTATTGGGCTTTTGTTCTGACCGTCAATCATTAAACAATTTCCCGGCCCATTGCACGATACAAAGCAGCCTTTGAAATTTTATATGCATATAATGCATTATAATAATTTGTCATGGTTTTGGAAAGAAGTGTTTGGGCGTCCAGGACATCGGTGGAGGTCGCCATCTGTTCTTTATAACGTTCTTGGTTGATTCTGAAATTTTCCTTTGCCTGTTCAATGGCTTTTTTTACAGTGATGATAGCCTTTTCTGCTTCCTGTGTTCTGAGGTATGCTTTTTTTACCTCTTGTTGTATATTATCAAGAAGTTCGTCTTTTCGAAATTGGGCCTGAGACAAACGTGACCTTTTTTCATTTGTTCCGTAATAAGTTTTGCCCCATTCGAAGAAATTCCATTTTGCGACGGCTAAAATATTCCACCCACTTGGATCAAATATACCTTCGCCACCATCTACGTCCCAATCCGTTCCTTCTCTAAAATAATTGCCCTCCAGGTTAATTGAAGGATAATAATCTTTTTTTGCGAGTTGTAATTCCTTTTCCGATATTTCAACGTCTAAATCGGCAATCTTGATTTCGAAACGATTTTTATCAGCCTCGGCCAGGCAGTAATCAAGATCTTTTTCAAAAGGAGAATAATCAAGAATGTCTTCCACTGCAACGGGGGTGTTGATGGGTCTTCGGAGCAGGGTATTAAAATCCGACTCGGCATTTTCCATATTATTTTTTGCAACAATGAGTTCCTGTTTTGCATTGGCCAATTCAACCTGTGCCTGCAATAGATCATTTAACGGGGACATGCCCACCTGATAAAAATTTTCGGCCACATTTTTTTGGGCATCGATCTGGACAACGGTCTCTTCCGCAATTTTACGCAGCTTCTGTGCCTTTAACAACATAAAATAGACAGTTTTCGCTTCTAAGATAATATCTTGACGCATAAGTTTTTCTTTAATTTCTGCTGCATCAAGACCGAGCTTTGCAATATCATACTGTCTAAGTATAGAGAACCCGGCAAATATGGGTTGGGTGACAGAGGAAACAAAGGAGTATTCATCTTTCGCACCAGTTGCAAAGTCTCCGATATTCATACCCTCGTCCTTTCTATTATACTGATATTTTGCGCTAAATGTGGGAAAAAAATTGGTGCGTTGAGCTTTTTTTGCAGCCTCGGCCGCCTTGATTTCTTCTCTGGAAACTTTCAGTGAGAGGTTGGCCTTCATAGCTTTCTCGATAGTCTGTTCGAGTGTAAAAATTTCAACATTTTCCTGGGCTGCTAAAAAGGCGGGAACGACAAAAGTCAAAACCATGGCAAAAAAGGAAAATAGTCTTAAATTCATTTTTTTAATGCTCATATTTTATTTTTTAAAATCTCCAAGATTAAAATTGACAAACTCGTAAAAAGTCCCAAAGGGTTTTAGATTGACCGTCACTGGTTTTATTGATATGTATTTATTGAGTTGAAGGAGTGCTGACACCAGTTTTCCTTACTCAAAGCCTCTGCTGAATCCCATTAAACAAGCTTCTTCCATTTCGGCGGAGGCTTTTTTATATCTGATCAGCACCTTAAAATCAACTGTTTATTGTAATCTAACAGGTTCATGGGTTCAAAGGTTCAATTGTTAATGTACTCAGGGCTCGCGCAAACAAACTCAAACATAATCGTAACACAGTCTGGCAAGGATGACAATTTTTGTCATTTCTTTTGTTGATTTTGTCATAAAATATTGGGGTTAAATGATTTTTAGTTGATGTATTCCATTAATATAATTATACTATTTTCTGATTAACCGATTCGGCCTGATTTTTGCATATAAGAAAGGATGGCAGAAGTTGGATTTTTTGCGAGACCGTCAAAGTTAAGGAACCGCCTTCTTCCGCTTTTATACAAATTGGCAGCATTCCTTAATTTTAGGTACTTCAGATAACCCCAGTTAAATGCACTACGTTGTTGTTATCACAAATTTAACGGGGTAAACTTTAGGCGCTTCACACTCAATTGTATGTTATTTGTTCTTATTATTCAGCAAATTGTAGAATTCTAGAGACGTTCAATTATGTATCACGACTCTAAAATAAATAAAGAGATTATATATAAAATCTTTATCTCTATTGTTTTAGGTTTAATTGGGTTTTGTCTGAACATCCATCCATTTATTTTTTTACTTCCACCTCACGAAATTAAATTCATGGCGGGTCTGGTATGCCCAATGATCGTATCTCTTAGGTGGGGATGGAGATATGGATTACTTTCCACCATATTCTGTTTGGCCTTTAATACAATGTGGATTAAAGGTGGGTGGGTATCTATGTTTACGGTTTTGATGTTTATACTCTGGATTGTGTGGCACGGATGGTGTGCAAAAAGATTCGGAAAAACCGGAGAGAAAAAATGGAATCCCTATGTATTCGAGATTCCGTTTCGATTATTTAATACCCTAATATTATACACAATATTTAGATGGGCATTTCAACTTAACCCGCCTGCGTGGGCCTCTGAAATGACCGTAACATCAATTTCTTTGAGCTTTGCAAATGTTACAGCCATAGAAGCTTTGGTTAATGGTTATCTTATTCTGCTGCTTTCTGATGTTTTAATAATTTTCGGACCTATTCGAAAAATATTTGGGTTAAAGGAGATTAAAGAACAAAAGAGATCCAATTATCTTCTTGGCGCTGCTGTTTTAATCGGTTGTTTTTTTTGGGTAATTGATGGTGCTTTTAGTTTAATATTCCGGGATGTTTCTAATTCCATGCCTCTCCGGGGGACTGAAAGTCTTCTTGATTTAATCGTTTTTCAAGTTCCGCCATATGCCATGTTTGAGCGCCTTTCTTTTTTTATTGCTCTGTTAATAGGGGTGATATTATCGACAAGATATATAAACAAATATTCATCATCTGAAAAACTTCTTAAAAAGATTGTAAGGATTTCGCCCTATCCCATAACTGTGGTGGATTCCGGCGTACGTGTTGAATACATAAATCCCGAATTTGTTGAAAGTTTTGGTTACCAGCTTGAAGATATACCCACCGTTACAGAGTGGTATAATAAGATTTTTCCTAATGTTTTTGACCGGCGAGATTTTATTGCCCACTGGCAAGAGGACATGTCCGAGGCAAAAAAGTTAAACAGGGAACCTCGTACGTTTAATGTAACAAACAAGGACGGAAATATAGAAAATATTATCTTCAGGCAGGTTATCCTTGAAGAAGAAAAGGAATATATCATTTGTGAAAATGTCAGTGACCGCATACGTGCGGAAGAGAAATTTCGCAAGCTTAATGAGGAACTTGAGCATAGGGTAAAGAAACGGACCATTCAGCTTGAAGCTACCAATAAGGAACTGGAAGCATTTTCCTATTCGGTTTCACACGATTTAAGGGCGCCTCTTCGCAGTATTGATGGATTTAGTATGGCCTTGCTGGAAGAATATAATGACCAGATGGATGAAGAAGGAAAAGATTACCTGAAGAGGGTACGTTCTGCGAGCCAACGCATGGGCCAAATCATTGATGATCTGCTTTCCCTTTCAAGGATATCGCGCCGTGAGCTCCATAAAGAAGAAGTCAATTTAAGTGTAATAGCTGAAAGAATAATCTCAAAACTTCAAGACAGAGAACCGGATCGCAAGGTAGATATTGTTATTGGCCATAAGGTGACCGCAATTTGCGATTCCAACCTGATTGAGGTTGTGCTTGAGAACCTGCTGAGCAATGCATGGAAGTTTACATCCAAGCAAGAAAAACCGTGGATAGTATTCGATACGGTTTTGCAAGATAATGAGATTGGCTATTGTGTTCGAGACAATGGCGCAGGATTTGACATGGCTTATGCCGGCAAATTGTTTGGAGCCTTCCAGCGCTTGCATAAAGACACCGATTTTGAAGGTTTCGGCATCGGTCTTGCTACGGTGATGCGCATCATTAACCGTCACGAAGGCCGTATCTGGGCCGAAGGTTATGTAAATCGCGGGGCAACTTTTTATTTTGTACTTTAATATTTGGAAAGGATAAAATGAACAAAAAAATAATACTACTGGTTGAAGACAATCCTGACGATGAACTATTGGCTATTCGCGCTCTTAAAAAAAATAATATTTCAAACGAAGTGGTGGTTGCAAGGGATGGTGTAGAAGCCCTTGACTATCTGTTCGGTACCGGGGCCCATGCCGGCCGAGACATGAGTGAGATGCCCCAGATCATACTGCTCGATTTGAAGCTGCCGAAAATAGATGGTTTTGAAGTATTAAGGCGTCTTCGTAGTGATGAACGGACCAAACTGCTCCCTGTAGTTGTTCTTACTTCGTCCAGGGAAGAACAGGATTTAACTGAAAGTTACAGTTTGGGAGCCAACAGTTATATTCGCAAACCGGTCAACTTTGCCCAGTTTACCGAAGCTATCCGGCAACTCGGTTTGTACTGGCTGGTTTTAAACGAATCCCCGCCCATATAAGGAGTATGTTATGGATAAACCAATCCGTGTATTGATCGTTGATGACTCTGACGACGACGGCTTGCTGCTTGTGAGGAATTTGAAGAATGGAGGTTTTAGCCCCAGTTACGAGCAGCTGGATACGGCTGAAGCTATGAGTAAGGCTTTAGATAACCAGACGTGGGATGTAATCTTGTGTGATAATTCTATGCCCACTTTTGATGCGTCTTCCGCCCTGGAGCTTTATAAAGATAAAGGACTCGATCTGCCCTTCATCATTGTATCCGGCACTATCGCAGATGAAACCGCTGTTGCGGCCATGAAGGCCGGTGCACACGATTACATCATGAAAGGCAATCTTGCGAGACTGAGTTCTGCTATCGATCGGGAATTACGCGAGTTCAAAAATCGGCAGGAACGCAGAATCACCGAAATCCAATTAATAAAGAGTGAAGAGAAATATCGCACCCTCTTTGAAGACTCCAGAGATGCGATTTATCTTAACGACAAAGAAGGTGGGTTGATTGATTTTAACCGGTCGACGTTGGAGCTCTTCGGGTATTCCGGAGAAGAGATGTTAGGGATTAATACAAAGTCCGTCTTTGTGAACCCTGATGAATATCAAAGGTTGCAGGATGAGATAGCACAAAAAGGATCTGTCAGGGAGTTTGAGGCGAAGCTGTGTAAGAAAGACGGTACTAAAATAGATTGTTTGATCACGTCCACGGTTCGGCTGGCAAGAGATAAAAGTATAATAGGATACCAGGGCATAGTTCGAGATATCAGTGAGCTGGCGTCAAACCGTAAACAACTTGAAAAGACCCTGAAGGAATTGAGAAAAGTGTTGGGGGGAACCATTGAAGCCATGGCACTGACGGTCGAGACCAGAGATCCTTATACCGCCGGCCACCAGCGACGTGTCAGTAATCTTGCTCGTTCCATAGCTACAGAAATGGGAGTTTCAGAAGATCAGATTCAAGGAATCCGACTGGCAGGAGTGATCCATGACGTTGGTAAAATATCGGTACCAGGAGAAATTCTCAGTAAGCCGGGCAAAATAAGTACAAACGAATTTGGGATAATTAAAGAACATCCCCAGGTGGGTTATAATATATTGAAGACGGTGGATTTCCCATGGCCCATTGCACAAATTGTACTACAGCATCACGAAAGGATGGACGGTTCCGGATATCCGAATGCTATTTCAGGTGATAATATTTTGATCGAAGCAAGAATACTGGCAGTGGCTGATGTGGTTGAGGCAATGGCCTCTCACCGGCCTTACCGGGCAGCTCTTGGAATCAATCTTGCGTTAGAGGAGATTTCAAAAAATCGCGGTTCCTTTTATGATTCCAAAGTGGTCGATGCCTGCCTGAGATTATTTAACGAGAAGGGTTATCGTTTATAGTTGATGGCTTCGTAAAAAGTCCAACTTCTGCGTTGTGCTGCATTCCTCGTCACTGCGACGTACTATATGTACGTCTCGTTCCTCGGAATTTGCACGCCTTGAATTTGGAGCTTTTTACTGTGCTCCGGATTGAATCTCCTCAAGGGTCTTTTGATAAACGGCGCTTAATGGACCGCCAAGAGAGACCGCCTTTCTGGCAGCTTCCAGCGCTTCCTGTTTTTGTCCCTGATCCCATAAAATTTGTGCTAAATTATTAAAAGCCGCACCTTCCTTGGGATGCAGGTGTACGGTTTCTCTGAAGGCCGACTCGGCATCTTTTAATTTTCCGAGAGCATAATGGCAATTACCAATACCCATAAGAGCAGCCAGGCTTTGTGGCCAGCGTGTCAGCGCTGTTTTATATCCATGTATCGCGGCAGGAAACTGGCGGGCCTTTTCAAGCCCCAGCACTGCTTCAAGAAATAGGTCCTCCTTGGCCATGGAAGGAAGTTGCTCAGGTCGTAGAATTAAAAGCCCCCAGTAATTGCTGCGAGCCCAGGTGTTCTGAAAAACTCGGGAATGCATGATTTTGCGGGGGGTGGTGCCGGAGCGAAGAATAACAAATTTTTTCGGTAAATCATAACCGATAACAACCGAATAGTGCCAGACAGGATACCAGGAAAGCCCGAGGTTTTGCAAAATGACTACCGGATGGCCGGCAGCCACTTCCGAGAATATGGCATCCATTCCCATCGATATATAAGCGATTCTACCGTGACGGCGGGCAGAGCTTATTAGTGCGGTTTGAAGACTTCCTTTTCGTGTGGGGGTGAAAACCTCATCTGTAAGGTCTTCAGGGGAAACAGGCAATCCGCTCCAGTTGAGTGCCATTGCAAGGGCCGCAGGACCACACTGATATACCTTTTGGGGAAAAAACGGTACCGTATTAAGCTCAAAGCGGGGTGGTAAATCACCCGCTTTTTGCAGCATTTCCCATTTTTTAAGACCGGCACATCCGGTCAGAAATATCAGTAACAGACCGCCACACAATAGCAGGTATATACGGCGGATTGCCATATTATTCTTAGTTTCGGTGTTTAACAAATGGGAAGACGTCGGTATAACCCGCAATATCTGTAAAGAGTAGTACCAAAAAGACGATCAAAGCGGTACCTACCAAAAAGCCGAGCCCATCGCTGCCGGCAGGAAGCTGATCCATTTTATCTGCAATTCGCATGATCTCAGCATTGGAAAGACTGTCGACACGGGCTTTGGCTTCGATGGGGTCGATGCCCTGCGCTATCATTGCCTCCTGTACATCCTTACGTTCCAAAAAATTGAGAATATTTTCACGGGCATTTTGTGCCTGTGCAATTGAAAGTACAGTTTCTGTCTCGACCATCGACGCACAAACCGTTTGAAGAGGCATGGTCATAAACATCATGGTTAGTATCATAAAAAAACTCACAGACCTGGCAAAACCCCGTTTTCGATGCATCTTACACCTCCAGCAGTTAACGTTTCTAAATATTTGAGACCTTTGCCCTTTCGGACCAGGTTTTTCAGGGCAAAATGAAATATTGGAATGCTGATCTTAAGAGGATGCTATTCATCTATTTAATTTCTGTCAAGAGGAATTTCACTCTTTTTGAACTGAATGCCTCCTGTTTTGAGGGTGCTGCCGCTGCTTTTGCTGCCGTAGTTTTTTTAATGCCATCAGTTCCCGAAACCGTTCATAACCGACTATTTTTCTGATATTTACGAAAAATCGGAATCTCTCCTTACCAAGTTTGGCGGTCTCGTAAAAAGTCCAACTTCTGCGTTGTGTTTCATTTCATTGGGGTGTGATTCAAGACTGTTAGTTGTGTGAAAGAGGCAAAATTCCAAAATAATGAAGAATTTGTCTGGATTTTTAAAACATTTAGGAATAGTATGGAACTTAAAATCTGCAATTGTCGAAGGGTAGAAATTTAAAAAACTTTTTTTATTTGCGTACTCAACCATATGATGCACCGAAAAAACAAGTGGTCAAACGCTAACTGTATAATATAATAATGTTTATTTAATTCTTTTAAAATTTTAATACAGATTTTAGGTAAAATTAAAAAGGAGTGTATACAATGGAGAAAGAACTGGTTTTAGTAGACAAAAAAGACATGATCGGATTGATTACCTTGAATCGGCCCGAAGAGATGAACACTTTCAATGTTCCCTTTGCCGGAGCTTTGAATGAAGCCTTGCGAAATCTTGATCAAGATGACGAGGTTCGTGTTGTGGTGATACGGGCGGCAGGCAAACATTTTTCAGCCGGTATCTCCCTCCCGGAGTTTAAGGGGAAAAGCCCTAAGGAACTCCGTGAGTTTTTGGGATTGATGGATGAGTTTTACCACACCATCCCCCGTATGAAAAAGCCGGTCATTGCTTCTGTCAAAGGGTATGCTCTGGCCAACGGTGCAGGACTGGTGTTTGCATGTGATCTTGCTGTGGCTGCAGAAGATGCAAAGTTCGGAACCACCGCCATAAACGTTGGTTTAATATGTCTTGGTCCGGCGGTTCCAATGGTTCGTTCATTAGGACGCAAAAAAACTCTTGAAATGGTACTGACCGGTGATATTATTTCCGCTGCTGAAGCCGAACGGCTTGGACTCATAAACAAGGTTGTGCCGCCGGAAGAGCTCGAAGCGTCGACTTTAAAACTTGCCGCCAAACTGGCTAAAAAAAGTCCCCTGGCAGTGCAGATCGGAAAGACCGGTATTTACGGCATGTCAGAGGTACCTTACCATCAAGCCCTTGACTATGTGGATGAATTGTTTGCTTCGCTTTGCGCTACCGAAGATGCCCGGGAAGGGATCGAAGCTTTTCAGGAAAAACGGAAACCGGTTTGGAAGGGGAGATAATATTCTGTTTGATAAAGGATAGATTTTGGACTTGAACAAAGTAGAGAAGATAGAAGATCTGGATCATGAAAATACTGCTCGTCTTGTTCTGGACATGTTGCATCGCATTATCATCCATTATGCCCTCTGGTTTAATGAGGTTAAACACCAGATGGGTATGGAAAAGGCCCTGGATATTCTTAAAAATGCATCTGAAAGAAGTTATGGCATTCAAATGAAGAGGCTGTCAAAGGCCTTCGGGTTTGAAATGAAAGACGGAATTCCGTTGCCGCTGTTTAATAAGTCAAAGGAATCCCTGATGGAACTTATGGATAGTGTGGCCGTGAACTGGCTGGCCAATGACGGAGTATGGTTTCAGGCTGTGGAATTTACAAAAGACATGAATGATGCCAAGCGTTGTAACGATTCCTGCTGGGCTCAGTTTTCGCCATTTGAAGCTCGGGCCATTAAGGATTTTTTGAATCTTCCTGCAAGACCCGGTCTGAAGGGTTTAAAAAAAGCTCTTAATTTTCGTATCTATGCCAGTATAAATACTCAGTCTATTGTTGATGAAGGATCTGACAGTTTTGTATTTCAAATGAACGAGTGCAGGGTTCAATCTGCAAGAAAACGTAAAGGCCTTGACGATTATCCCTGTAAATCCGCTGGACTGGTAGAGTATACTTATTTTGCCGAAGCCATTGATCCGAGAATCCGAACCGAGTGCATCGGCTGTCCGCCTGATGACCATCCCGAAGAATGGTTTTGTGCATGGCGTTTTACGATTACAAAATAAGGAACACTTTTTACGAACCCATCACATTCACTGCCGACTCCATAATCTCGACAGCTTTTTCAAGGGGGACAAAGCTCATATTCAACGTAAGGTGAAACAAAAATTGATTGTCAAAGTCTTCCCCGCAAATTGAACGTTTGAACCAAAGTTGGATGTTATCATGTTTCTCTACAATTTCCTGGGTTCTGTCCCGTGAGACTTTAAGGTTTTCAATTGCATATTTTTTTCTCGAATCCGTTGAGGCAATCAGGTTAAAATGAAAGCAATTTTCCATATCTTTTAAGAAAAAATATGCTGCTCGCCCTATAATTACCACATTATCTTCTTTTGCAGTCTCAATTATAAGGTTTCTCAAGATTTTCTGATACTCTTTATCTTCGACCACACTTCTATCGTGGCCCACAATTCGCTGAATGTAGTTTTGGCTGAATAATTTAGAGAAAATGTTGGATATTCTGTATTCTCTGCTACCCTCGAAGGATTCTAACGTTCTTTCCGAAACATGCAGGTCTTCAGCTATTCTTTGAAACAGGGATTTGTCAACGTATTGATAATTGAATCTTTTGGCGAGTATTCGTCCTATTTTCCTGCCACCCGAAGCATAGTTTCTGGTTATAGTTATTACGGCCATATTTTGTTCTCCTTTTTATTTAAAAGATTATTATGCAAGATAAATATGATTTTTCTATTAAATTAACAAAAGGAGGTGCCGGTTGCAACAAAAAATTCTTTTTCAACCGGGGATTTCTGCTTTACTTTTGGTCCTTTTTTGATGTTTAAAACCAGGGTTTGGAAACGCTTCCTATAACCTTGTTTCCACCTTGTCGCGCAGATAATTTTTTACCTCGAGTATAGAAACTTCTTTTCTATGAAATATGCCGGCTGCCAGTGCGGATTCTGCTTCTGTTTTTGTAAATACTTCGTAGAAATGTTCAACGCAACCGGCACCACTTGATGCTATTACCGGAATCGTTACAGCATTCTTAACAGCATTTATTAGCTCAATATCATAACCTGAATTAGTCCCGTCTTTATCTATACAATTTAACAGTATTTCTCCGGCGCCTAATTTTTCGCAGACTTGTGCAAGAGTTACAGCATCTATGTCTCTGCCCTCTCTTCCCCCTTTGATTGTACATTGATACCAGCAGTACTCTTCTCCCAAGGGACCTTTTTCATCTGTTTTTATCACCTGGTGATTTATCTGATCCGGCGATGATACATAAACTCTTCTTGGATCGATTGATATGACAACTGCCTGTGCGCCGTAAACTTCAGATATTTGCTCAATTGAACTGTCACCGGTTTTTTTGCCTGTTCTTAAATACGCTTCCGCAATTAAGACAGCATCACTTCCTATGGAAATCTTATCCGCACCTGACCTGAAATATTCGGTTGCGACTTCCAATGCGGTATATTTCCTGCCTTGCGTATCCGTATAATCTCTAATGCCTCCTCCGATGGTTAATGGAACAAAGACATTTTTGGAAGTTTGTTTTAATACTTCCATCATGGGTATATCTTTTAATGGAAAATCTCTGAACCCTGTAATATTTAGAAATGTTATCTCATCAGCGCCTTCTTCATAATACCTCCCTGCAAGTTCAACTGGCTTGCCGAGATTTCTTACCTCTCCGTTTTCTCTAACATCGTATTGGTCGCCCTTGGTAACAACAAGATCTCCCTGGTCGTTTGATCTGACATCTAAACATGCAACTATTCTTTTAGACAGTCTGGTTTCTTTTAAAACATGGGTGGTTGCCTTTTTTTCACTGCCGGGTTCAAGGAAATTCTTTAGTAAAGTTATTCCCCCATCTCCACTTTTTTCCGGATGGAATTGTGTGGCCGTGATATTTCCTTTTTGAATACCGCTGACAAATTCTAAACCATAGTTGGTTGTTGTTAAAACAACGGAATCATCATCGGGTACAACGTGAAATGAATGTACAAAGTAAAATTTTTCATTACCGCACAACCCGTTGAATATCCGGGATGGTTTTTTTATATTCATGCCGTTCCATCCAATATGAGGAACAGAACGATCAATATTGAATTTTTTAACATATCCTGATAATAAACCCAATCCTGTAATATCAGGAGCTTCGTCACTTTTTTCGAACAAGGCATGCAAACCTAAACATATACCAAGAAACGGCCTGTCTGAGAGCAAATATTCTTTTAAAGGATCAACATAATTCTTATCATTTAAAATTCGCATCATACTTCCGAAATTGCCTACCCCGGGGAAAACAAGCCTTTCAGCAGATAGTATATCATCAACATCAGAGACAACTTTAACTTTTTGTCCCAAACTTTCTATTGCATTTATGACACTTCTGACATTACCGGCACCATAATCTAATAATGTTATCATTTTTATTCCTGTTTAATTTTGATGGCGTCGTAAAAAGTCCCTCAACTACGTTGTAGTATTTTTGCAGACACTCGGCATACTACATGTATGGCCTCGTTCCTGAAAAAATACTACGCCTTGTATATGAACCTTTTTACTTAGCCATCTATAGTTGATAAATTCGTTAAAAGTCTCATGGCTGTGTCAATAAAAAGCACCGAACACCTTATTATTGCTTTCTACCCTGTCGATTATAGATTGAACCATAGTATTTTCAAGATCTTTGCCGCCTTTTACATGAACAGGTATATAGTTTGATGTGATTCCCTTAAGCAAACCCGTGGATCTGTCCATTTTGCCTTCAATAAGGATTTCAACCTTTTTCCCTGTAAATGTTTTGTAAAAATCCTTTTTTTTAACGTCGCCGAGGCTGCGCATTTTCTCACAGCGGGTCTTGATTGTTTTTGAATCGATCTGTTGCGGATATTTGCTTGCAGGTGTTCCCTTTCTGGCTGAAAACGGGAAAACATGTAAATAAGTGACGGGTAATTCATCGATTAATGAATATGTATTTTCAAAAGCCTTTTCGGTTTCACCGGGGAACCCTATCAGCGTATCAACACCTATGGCGGCATGGGGAATCAATTCGTTGATTTTAATAATCAAATCTTTAAAGAACGAGTTTGTGTACGGCCGGCGCATTTTTTGTAAGACATGATCATCCCCGCTTTGAAGAGGAATATGAAAGTGATGACAAAAAATGTCTGTTTTTGCCACAAGTTGTATTATATCATCCGTAATCTCATGGGGTTCTATAGAACTGAGTCGCACACGGTCGATAGGATCGGATTCGCAAATCCGGTTTATCAGCCCTGTTAAGTCGGCTTTTGGAGAGAGATCGAGTCCGTAGGCACCCAGGTGCACGCCGGTAAGGACAACTTCGTGGTATCCGGCCTGCTTGAGCTGCTTTATATTTTCTAACACGTTTTCAAGAGGCATGCTGCGGCTGCGTCCACGTGCATAGGGGACGATGCAGTATGTGCAGAATGTGTCACATCCGTCCTGTATTTTTAAAAATGGGCGGGTCCTATTTCCAAAGACAGTTATAGGAATTTGTTTGAAATCGTGTTCAGATAATATGTTTTGCCGGATCATGGCAGGGTAGGGTCCTTTTTCTTTTGATAAGGCGATATCGGGTATTCTAAGTTTATCCCCGTGACCGATGATGTGGTGAACGCCGTCTATTTTATTGATTTCATCACGCTCCGTCTGGGCATAACAACCGGTTACAATAATACGTGCTCCCGGATTGGATCGTATGGCCTTTCGCACAGCCTGCCGTGACTGCATTGATGCTTTATGTGTGACAGTACATGTGTTGATAATGCACATGTCTGCCTTTTCTTTATGGTGTGCCGAATCACATCCTGAATTTTTTAGCTGCTGCGCGATGGCATCCGACTCGTATTGGTTCACTTTGCAGCCCAGTGTGGTGATGGTAAAGCTGGGTGCTGGATGCAGCCTTCTAATCTTAAACAATCCACCCACCACCCAAAACCTCCTCATCTTGATAAAATACAGCGCATTGGCCGGGGGTTATAGCTGATTGCGGTTTTTCAAACCTGTTTTCCTGTTAACAGGAAATAGTTTGGATGTCACTGCTTTGTGACGGTATCTAACACGAGTATGGACTTTAATTGGTGAGTTCGGTTTTTGATTAATCCAGTTAATGTTTTTAACCCTGCATTCAAAAGAGAGCAGATCTTTCTTTAAGCCAACCGTCAGCAGGTTTTGTCCGGGGTCCATATTTACAACGTAATATGGTTCGGAAGAGGGGCAGTTGATACCTCGCCGCTGTCCAATGGTAAAAAGATGCAGTCCCCTGTGATGACCGAGCATCTTGCCATAGACATCCACTATCCGGCCAGGCTTGGGTTCAAATCCTTCTTGAAACGCAAGAAATTCCCCGTAGTTTTTGTTCCTGATAAAGCATATATCCTGGCTTTCTCTCTTTTTAACCGGCTCAAGACCATTTTCGTGCGCAAGTTTAATAACTTCAGATTTTGTCATACTTCCGATAGGAAATAAAGTGCGTGCCAGCTGTTTTTGGCTCATGAGGGCCAGAAAATAAGACTGTTCCTTTTTAGGATCCACGCCTTTTATGAGATGAAATCTCTTTTCATTGTCTCTGCTTATTCTGGCATAATGACCGGTGGCAAGAGTGGATGCGCCCAGTTTGTGAGCAAAGTCGAAAACAGTTCCGAATTTAATCGACCGATTGCATACCATGCATGGATTGGGGGTTTGACCGGCCTGATAGGTCCGTATGAAATAATCGACCACATTATTTTTAAATTCAATGCTCAAGTCCAATAGTTTGACTTCGATTCCCAGCTTGGCCGAAAGATGGGAAATTGTATGACAAGTATCCTCTTTTGTGGTTGTAGATATTGATGAATCTGTGTTTGAAAAGACTCTATTTTTATCGTTATCATGGGTTTGGGCTTCATATCCGGTAATAAAATGAATTCCGATTACGTTGTGCCCCTGTTCTTTTAACAGATATGCTGCTACAAGTGAATCTATACCGCCGCTTAAGGCAATGGCTGTTAATTGCTTCATTCAAAAAAAAGCTTTATTTGTTGGGCGGGTTTCCATTGCCCGGGTCGGGCAGGCAGGCACACAAAGTTCACATATACTGCATTTTTTCTGGTCGAATTCGACTATCATTTCAGGTCGTTGAATGGAAAGCGCTCCGGTTGGACAAACAGCGATACATGCGCCGCAGTGCGTACATTTTATTTTGATTCGCTTGATTTCCTGAGATGCATTTTCAACCTTTACTCCCTGATTTTTGAGATATTGTACACCGTCCCTGAAATTTTTTCTGGTTCCGGTTAATTCCAGAACCATGACACCCTCTTTTCTGGGTAGTACGGCGGCATTGAGGATATTGAAAGTAAGGTCATAATCTTTCACAAGGTAACATACGATCGGGTTTTCCACCTCGGTTGCGGGAAAACGAAGAATAAGTATTTTTGAATACACGGCATTCCTCCGAAATTACTTTATTTGTACCCTAAATGAACGTAAATAAAATGGAAAAATATTAATTTAAATATAATTGCCTAACCCGGACAAGCCGGAACCAAAAAAGATCGTTTTTATTTTTTACCACGAAGATCACGAAGGAAAAGAAGAATAAAATATATAACCTTCGTGCTCTTCGTGTACTTCGTGGTGAGATCAAACTTTTTTTACCATAAAATGCACAAAATCTACAACTAAGTGCCTAACATGTCAACTGCAACATGAAATTCAAAACCGAATAGCCGGTGATAGAAAAAACCGGTCCATGGATACTCATGTTTCTTTGATGATAAGGCAAATTTTGACTGTTGACTTTTGATTTCGATAGTGCCTACAAAACGGTACGTTAATAAAAGTATTATGTTTTATAAAGTTCGACTATTGATGAACTCGTCAATATTTTTAGCCAACAACTTAACAGTAGGGGATTACAAATGGCGGAAAACATAGTTATTGTGGGTGCAGTTGCCCTTGGAGCAAAGGCCGCCTGCAGGTTCAAGCGGCTCAGGCAGGATGCAAACGTTACCATAATAGACAAGGATGAATTGATATCATATGGAGGGTGTGGCATACCATTTTATGTGGCAGGGGATGTGAGCGACGAGACCGAGCTTAGATCCACCAGTTTCCATATGGTCCGGGATGAGAATTTTTTCTTAAACGACAAGGGCATTGTCGCCATGACAGGCACCGAAGTCACGAAAATCGACCGCTCAAATAAAACAGTACATATCAAGAAGAGCAGTGGTGAAGAATCTGATATTTCCTATGACAAGCTCGTACTTGCTACGGGTTCCCTGCCCAGAAAGCTGGATATGCCGGGAACTTCCCTTAAAAACGTCTTTAATGTCAGCAGTTTAAGGGATGCAATCGCTATAAAGAAAAAAATAACCCAAGGGGGTGTGGAAAAGGCGGTTATAATAGGAGCAGGATTTATAGGGCTTGAGATGGCCCAGGCGCTGGCCGATATGTGGGAAATCGAGACAACGGTTATCGAATATTTTGATCAGGTCATGCCGGGCTTTGTCAGCAGGAGCATCTCCAT
>JAFDBA010000117.1 GCA_019313505.1 Deltaproteobacteria bacterium | reverse complement strand
TTCTATTACTGCATCTATTTTTCAAAAATCCGCAACGTTAACCGATGATTCAAAGAAAAAAGGCAGAACACCTTTTTCTTCATTAAAATCCCACCACCTTTATCATGGTCATATTGTGGATAAAGAAAAAGGAAGGGTTCTTGATGAGGTTCTTTTGTCAGTGATGCTCGCTCCTCATACCTATACTAAAGAGAATATTGTTGAAATAAACACCCATTCAGGGTCTGTCGTATTGACGGCGATTCTTGGGACGAATTGATTTGACACAGGCCGAAGCGGTCATAGATATTATCAATTCAAAGACCGAAAAAGCATTAGAAATAGCAACGTCACATATAAAGGGCGCTTTAAAGAAAAGGATTGAATCCATTAGAAGCGCCTTGTTTGACATTTTGGTGGAGACAGAGGCCGCCATAGATTTCTTGGATGATGCCGGAGAAAGCATTAATTCGGACAGGATAATTAAGATACTAAAGAGGCGGGTTGTTGATAAATTAAAAGAGCTTATCGAAAAATATGAAAATGCACATGTTTTAAGAGATGGCCTTAAAATGGTTGTTGTTGGAAGGCCCAACGTGGGTAAATCTAGCCTCATGAACCGATTGATTCAGGAAGACCGGGCCATTGTCACCCCTATTCCCGGCACGACCAGGGACCTGATCGAAGAAACATTGAACATCCACGGCATCCCGGTAATAATTGCAGATACCGCAGGTCTTCATGAAACCGATGATCCGGTTGAAGTGATCGGTATTGAGAAGGCCCAGGAATATATAAGGGATTCCGATCTGATTCTTTTCATGGTAGACGCATGTGATCCGTTAACCGAAGAAGATTATAGCATATATAAAGCCATAAGAAACAAACAGCTAATACTTGTAATTAACAAGTCGGATCTTGTGGAAGATGATTTTGAGCCAGCGGTTCCCGGTGCATGGCGTAAAATACCGAGGATTAAAATTTCAGCGCTTTACGGGACGGGGCTGAACGAGCTAAAGGATTTAATCGTAAATCTTTCTGTTGGAGAATATGGTCTTGAGGCTAAAAATACAATCATTCCCAACTTAAGGCATAAGATAGCCCTTGAACGAAGCTTACAGCTTTGCGTTGCTGCTATCGAAGAAATAAAAAAGGAAACATCTTTTGAGTTTGTTGCCATCGATATCCGGGAAGCCATGGACAGTCTCGGGGAAATAATCGGTGATACTGCAAAGGAAGATGTCGTTGATCAAATTTTTAGCCTGTTTTGTGTCGGAAAATGATGTTTCACGTGAAACAAATTAGTTTCTTATTCGTAAATTTTGTGTTTTTTGTGGCAAAACCTTTTCCATTTTGCCACTAAGGCACCACGGCACGAAGAAAGAATAATTAATATATCCTTTGTGTCTTTGTGGCAAATATTTCTTGGTTCCGGTTCGTCCGGGTTGGGAGTTAAATTATGAAGATAGACTATAAACCATATTTTATAAAATACCAAACAATTGTAAAGCAAGCCGATGAATTGTTTGCAAGGGTACAAAAAGAGCACCCGGAATGTGTAAAATGTACAGTTAAATGCTCAGATTGTTGTCATGCTCTGTTTGATCTCACGCTGATTGAGGCCATTTATATAAATTATCAGTTTAATAAATGCATCAAAGGCAAGGGAAAAATCAAGGTTGTTGAAAAGGCCAATCGAGCGGATCGAAAAACGCATATGATTAAAAAACAGGCTTATAAAAGTAAAAAGGCCGGCAAGAACGAGACGGAGATACTTATGGATATTGCCGCCGAACGTGTCAAATGCCCTCTTCTCAATGATGATGAAATGTGTAACCTTTATGAATACAGACCCATAACGTGTCGGCTTTATGGAATACCGACGTCAATAGGAGGGCGCAGCCATACCTGTGGGAAATCGGGGTTTATCGAGGGAAAACCATATCCGGCGGTTAATATGGATGTGATTCAAAAAAAGCTTTATGACATTTCCTATGAATTTGTACGTGAAATAAAAACAAAGTACGTAAAAATGGCAGATATGCTTGTACCGTTATCAATGGCGATTCTTACAGACTTTGATGAAGAGTTTCTTGGTATTGCAAGCTCGAAAAAAGCCGAAGAAAAACAAGGAAAGGAAAATGAATAAAATCTCACCTGAAGAAGAGGGGAAAAGAAAAAAGGTAATTTTCGAAAGCATGTCACCGAGACGCCAGAAACATATCCTTAAAAAAGGATATGAAAACTGGGACCCGTTTCAGGAACCGAAAGATCCTATCGATATAAGAAAAGACAAAACCAAACGAACAACCCAGTTGCTTGTCAGGGAGTTTTTACAGACAAAAAGTTTTGAAGAATACAGCAATGCATATGGAAGGGGAGTATTTGATATCTGTCTCGGTCTTATTAATAATGATGACAGGTACAAGGGGATGTATGAATTTTCAGTCTGGTACCGGGAATTATTAAAACGGGAAGGGCACGAATGACCGAAGTCATGAATTTCTTTTGGATATAATTAAAGTCCAACCAAAAAGCTCCACAAAATACCTGCACAAATTGCCGAACCGATAACACCGGAAGAATTGCAAGCCATGGCGTGCATAAGAAGGTAATTTTCGGGGTCCTCGGACTGGCCCACCAGATGAACTTCCCGGGCCGAACCGGGAACAGCGGATACGCCGGCAGCCCCCAAAAGAGGATTTATTTTTTCTTTAAGAAAAAGATTCATAATTTTAGCGAAAATGACCCCCGAAGCGGTTGCTATGCTGAAAGCCACGGCGCCAAGGAGGAAAATAGACACCGATTTTCCAGTTAAAAAAACATCACCCTGGGTGCTGGCGCCAACGGTTAGCCCCAAAAGTATTGTCGCTGTATCGATGATAGCCGTGCGGGCCGTCTGAGCCAGTCGGTCGGTTGCGCCGCATTCCTTTAAAAAATTTCCAAAAAAGAACGTTCCCAGAAGTGGTATGGAAGCTGGTGCGAGAAAACAGCAGAGCAAAACGCCCACTGCAGGAAAAACAACACGTTCTTTCTTAGACACCTCTCTAAGTTCCGACATCCGAATCAGCCGTTCCTTGCGGGTGGTCAAGAGTCTCATTATAGGAGGCTGGATCACAGGTATCAGGGCCATATATGAATATGCGGCGATGGCTATCGGGCCGATCAGATGAGGTGCGAGCTTGGCGGTTAAAAATATGGATGTGGGTCCGTCAGCGCCGCCGATTATAGCGATTGAACCGGCTTCCTTGGGCAAAAAGCCGAGGGCCAGCGCACCTATAAGTGTGAAAAATATCCCCATTTGAGCCGCGGCTCCCAAAAGCATAAGCACCGGCCGTGCCAGCAAAGAAGAAAAATCGGTCATTGCCCCGAGACCTAAAAAAACGATTGAAGGATAGAGGCCTGTAACAACACCGAAATACAGATAGTGTAACACACTGTTGCTTTCATATATTCCAAGTCCAAATCCCTTGAAAAAAGGGACATTTCCCACTAAAATTCCAAACCCGATGGGAATAAGAAGGAGCGGTTCGTAATGTTTTGCAGTTCCTAGATATAAAAACAAAGAACCGATCACGATCATTATAACATGTCGATAGTCAGCCAGATAATACCCGGTGTTTGATAAAAATTGAAACAATAGCTCCATAAATTAACCTTCAACTTTTTCATTATCATCATGTTCTGTGGGAGGATTCCAGGTAAAAACACCATCGCCATCAGGAATTAATATTTCAGATTCACGCAACGCTGTAAGTGTAATGTGCGGGTGTGGGAAATTATTTTTTCTTAAAATTTCATAAAGCTTGGAAAGATAAAAGGTTTCACCCAGCGCTTCAACCAAAGGTTTATAAAGTCGTACAATTTCATTAATGTCTGAAGGAAATTGTTTTGGTAGTAAAAGTCCGGGCTTGTCTTCGGGTTGTTCGACAGTGGGGGTTTCCCGGTCTTGTTGAAAATCGACAGGTTTTTTTTCGAAAAACGTCAAAACCTTATGAAGTTGAGAAATTACCAATGACAGCACCACAAGACCGGAAAAGACTATTAAAGCGCCAACAAAAGCCATGGCCCAGCCGTTGCAAGCGGCTATTGCTTGAAGACCGTACAATTTAATCCCCCCGCGTTAGTTTTTTAATTGTGCATTTTGTGGCAAAAAAAGTTTAATTACACCACGAAGTGCACGAAGGTTATATATTTTATTCTTCTTTTCCTTCGTGATCTTTGTGGTAACAATAAAACCGATCTTTCTTGGTTCTCTCCAAGTCGTGAGCCGGCTTGTCCGGGTTAGGTATTTGGATATAAAATTTAAAAACTTCTTGAGAAGAAAAAATAATGTTTATCCCGATCATACATTATAAAAATTGTCAACAACAAAGAAGCGCGGTCCCTATCATTATGATGACGCCCATTTTCGAATCCGGGAAACCGTTTGGTTACGCCACTCACCTGATACCCGAAGTTTGACGAAATGGGAAAAGAGATTGTTTACAAGACCAATGACCTTTTCCATCAGATAGGCCTTTTCGATAACAGCGCCCTCAAGATCTTCCGGGGTTTCCACCGGTCCGGTTTCAGGCAGTTTCAGGTTGGAGATGTTGAGGCTTTCCCCCTTGAGGCTGAATTGCCAGTGTTGGGCTCCGGATTTATAGGACAGATGTATTTCGGTAACAGCAGCCCCTTTTTTCAGCGACAGCAGGCCTTCTTCAAGGTTAGCATCTTCGCCTTTAATGGTAATAGTTTCTCTGGCGTTGTTGAGCGTGTTTTCAAGAACCAACCGGCTGCCGATGTTCAAGGATACAAGATCTGGGTCATATCGGCGCAATCGGTTCTGATCGGTTTCGATCATGAACCACAACCAGGTCAGGAATTCGTTGCCTAAAAATTTGTAACGGTTATATGCTACAGCGATATCCAGCATCGTTTATTCCTCGGATTGACTCGGTGTCAGTTTTAGCAAAAGATCGCGCTCCCCGCTCGATAGTCCGGCTATTAAATCGGCCGTTGTATATGGGAACAAACGGATCAACTGAAGGCCAAAGGATTTGATAAAAAATGTCTCAAATGCCTCATTGGCCGATTTCAGGTTGGAAAAGAACCACAAGGAGGCTTCCTGATAATGCCAAGCCAAATCATATACATTTGGTGTGGCTGGAATACGGCGGTTGAGGGTGTTGACGATATGTTCTTTGATGGCTTTTTTTTCGTTGCCAGATAAAAAGTGCCGGCCGGTGTCCGCCAGATGTTTGGCGATTTCCAGGGCATAATGTTTCTGAATGAGTTTTGGCGGGATGGATTTTTTGTCGATCCGCATGGCAAAAACCATGTAGGCACCGAAAACAAAGGAATAACCTTCGAAATTGGGTGCATACGGATTCTCAAAGGACGTCCAGCCGACAATGGCTTCCGAACCATCGTCTTCGATTTTGGGCATCGCATGTTGTTTAAGCCCCTGGTAGACGGTTTCATGCACAGAGCCATCAAGTTGACCCGAGACTTTATAACGTGTAATGGAAATACGTGATGATAATAGGCCCATGGTATCCGATTTTTATTGAAAACGATCAATATTTGGCGTTAACGCTTCGTACCATAAAATACGTGCAAGAGGCTTATAATGTTTTTGCCTGATAGTTACAAGCATTAATATAACCATTTGACACATAAAACCTGTATAAACAATCCTTAAGGATTTTCTTAATTGTGAATTTTGTGCTTTTTACAAAACCGTCAAAGTTGAGTTTGACAATTTATGATGTATTGATTAAGTATGACTGTTAACAGTTTTTCTGAAAAGTTTTTTGATGGTGGGGCTTTCTTTTCCAAGGATGATGAAGAAAGTTGATTTATTAGTAGATCGAATTGATAAGAAGTCGCTTTATTAAAGCGGATGATGTTATACTACCTAAATTTTGCAAGCTTCGAGACGAGGCTCCCGGAAGGTTAACTTTTTTCGAAATTTAATCTGGATTGTACACTTTTATTTTGCCTGTTATCGATGTGTGGATATTGACAATAATGTCTCGTTACCCCATTGTATTGATAGCAAATTTATCTCTTTCGAAAAAAGTTAATGCAGATTTTAGGTACCACATTTTAAAGGGGTTTTAATAGAAAGGTTGCGTATGAAAGAGGGAACAGTGAAATGGTATAGTGAGAAAAAAGGTTATGGTTTTATTGAAACCGAAACCGATGGAGATGTTTTTATGCATAACAGTGGTATCGAAGACCATGGCCATTTCGGGCTTCAAAAGTTAGATCGAGTATCTTTTGAACTAAAAAAGACCCCCAGGGGAATCCAGGCGGTCAGGGTTAAAGTGTTATAAGCGGGCAGCTTCAATGAAATTTAATTTTGTGCTTTTTAACAGCCAACGAAAGAGATGTAGCTATGAAAGACCTAATCCAGCGCATTGTGCAAACAATGGTTGATAATCCGGAAGAGGTAGAGGTTTCAGAAATAGAGGGCGATCAGATCACGGTATTAGAACTTAGAGTGGCCAAAACGGATATTGGAAAGGTTATCGGGAAAAAAGGCCGTAATGTTCGAGCCATACGAACGATATTAAGTGCTGCCTCTGCCAAGGTAAAAAAACACACGGCCCTTGAAATTTTAGAATAGTGCAAAATCGTTTCTATTAATAATAATTTTGCCAAAGGTCAAAATTGACGGCTTCGTAAAAAGAAGCTGTGGTAGTCAAACAAGACAAAAAAACATGGAACGCCGTCCGGATTATCCGGGAAAGAAAGCAATTGCCATGGATTGTAAAGTGATTCAAACAGATCGAGCGCCGGCTGTAATCGGCCCGTATTCCCAGGGCATAGAGGTCGCTCACTGGCTTTTTGTAAGTGGACAGCTTGGAATGCAACCCGGAACCGGGGAACTGGTAAGTCCTGATTTTGCGCCCCAGGCACGCCAGGCCTTGGAGAATCTTCGACAGATCGTGCTGGCCGCAGGATGCGATCTTAACTGTGTGACGGCAGTCGATGTCTTTGTCACCGACATGGGGGATTTTGTCGAGTTTAACGAAATTTACACCGAATATTTTTTAGCGCATCGACCGGCCAGAGCCGTGGTGGAGGTAAGTGCTCTGCCCAAGGGTGCCAAAGTTGAGATCAAGTGTATGAAGGAAAGTAGAATTTACCCGAAGGAGCGTTCCGTTCTCCAAGTAGATCTCCAAGGGAATAAGAGAAACCCATTAACCGGAGTATTTGCCTGTCGTTCACTCGTCCAGCCCCATCTTATTGCCCTATCCCTCTGTTGTGTTCTTTCAGTAAAGAACAATGTGGTTGAGATTGACAAAATCCACACGTTCTGACTCCAAGCCGCCAAAGGCTTTTTGAGCATCCTCTTCTCCGCAACAATTTTTCCATTTTCACTGCGGTTCCGTTTGCTTTGCTCACACTGGTATGACAGGCCTGAAAATATATAGCACGACTATTTTGTTCATGATAATAGTCTCTTATCACCGGTTTCACACCAAACACCTAAACCACAATATATTATATAGAATGCAAACAAGAAAAGCGTGGACTTTTAACGTCAATCCACGCTTTCTCATACAGAGATCTGATTGAACAATGATAGCCTTTTTATAATATAGAATCCCAGCCTACCAGCGATATATTATTTCGTTCCCTTAAAGCGGTAGTTAACTAAAAGCAGTCTAGTCTGCTTTCATGCAGTTGCTGATGTGACGGATCTTGATCTCTTTGGGGGCATCGCCCATTGCCCGAGCGGTGTTCTCAAATAGAACCTTTTGCTGCTCGGGGTTCATCAGCCGGAACAGATTGCCTGGCTGAGAGTAATAGTCATCGTTATCCTCGCGGTGGTCCCAATGGTCAGCAGCGCCTTCAAGGCTTAGCGGTGGCTCACGAAAATCAGGCTGTTCCTGCCACTCGCCATAGCTGTTCGGCTCGTAAGCAAGTGTACTGCCATAATTGCCGTCAACCCGCATGGCTCCATCACGGTGATAGCTGTGAAATGGGCATCGAGAG
>JAFDBA010000116.1 GCA_019313505.1 Deltaproteobacteria bacterium | reverse complement strand
TTTCAATATTATCTCCGTCTGCTTTGTTAATGGTAACGGCATCCGCCAACTCCAGGATTCCCTTTTTTAATCCCTGCAGTTCATCCCCCGCACCCGCGATCATCAGCACCAGAAAAAAATCGACCATGGATGCCACTGTGGTTTCAGACTGGCCCACACCAACAGTTTCAATAATTATAACATCAAAACCTGCGGCTTCGCAAACAATCATCGTCTCCCGGGTTTTTTTTGCAACCCCCCCCAGGGTGCCGCCTGAAGGTGAAGGCCTGATAAAGGCTCTCTTTTCAACAGCCAGCTTTTCCATACGAGTCTTATCTGCCAGTACACTCCCGCCACTTCTTTTGCTACTGGGGTCAACGGCAAGTACAGCCACCCGATGTCCCTTTTGCACAAGCATTGTTCCGAGGCTCTCAATAAACATACTTTTGCCCACACCCGGCACTCCTGTGATTCCAAGGCGCACGGCATTGCCTGTGTGAGGGAGCAGGAAATCGATAATCGTTCGAGCCAGTTCCTGATGAGAAGAAAGCGAGCTTTCAATCAATGTAATTGTCTTTGCGAGCACACGCCGATCGCAATCCAGCACACCCTGAACATAATGTTGAGGATCATCGGATATCATTGTCATTACCTGACCCGGACAAGCCGGAACCAAAAAAGATCGGTTTTATTTTTACCACGAAGATCACGAAGAAAAAGAAGAATAAAATATATAACCTTCGTGCTCTTCGTGTACTTCGTGGTGTAATCAAACTTTTTTTGCCATAAAAAGCACAAAATTCAACTTTAAGGAACTATCCTGCGTCATAAACTAAAGTTTTGATCAATTCACCATCTTCGTAAAGAAAAACAGTTGAATTATTTCTTCTTGGTATTAACAGCCAGATTTCTTCTCCCGGCTTCATGAAACCTTCAAAAAGATCAACTGAAACTCCAAAACTGTTTAAGCGCACCCTGATGTGTCTTTTTAAAAAACCATCTTTTAGCCTGTGTCTAAAAAGGCTACCTTCTTGGGATTCATTTAAATAGTTATGGCCTTTTTTTAGGGGTTTTCTGTTTATGACAATATTGACAGTACTCCCCTGGATTACGCGATAGCCGGAAAGCAATTCCTGGGCCACAACAGTATTTAAAGGTTTGTCTTTGTAAAAACGAGTTTTTATTTCTCCTAAAACCAGATCTATGCTCTCAATAATTGTAATCGCACTGCTCAGAGACAGTCCTAAAAGATCAGGCATTTTATAGGCCCTGGGCCTGATCCCCACGCTTACAAGCAGATTCACACATTCGCCTCTTGTTATCATGGTTCCTTGAAACGGAACCTGGGCGATAATCTCATCTTTCTTTATATTATTGCTGTACGTACTCGATATTTCTCCCCTGCACAAGCTGTTTTCTTCCAAGATGATCCTAGACTGTCGTACAGAAAGCCCCTTAAGGTTCGGCATTAAAATAGACTTTGCGCCTTTTGAAATTACTATCCTGACATCACGACCCTTTTTTATTTCCGCCCCTGGTTCCGGTTCCTGGAAAATAACGTTGTTTTCAGGAATATCGGCATTGTATTCCGACCCATTAACTTTTGTATTAAGCCCCAAATCGGTCAATAACTCAAGAACATAGACGACGTTTTTCCCGGAAAGATCAGGAACCACCACAGTATCTTCACTCTTTATAATAAGCGTGAGGGTGAGATAAGCACTTGCACCAACGATCAGGACAAATAAAAAAAACAGGGCGGCCAGTTTTAATATTCGTGAAATCACTTTCTCCGTTTCATACAGACCGAAAAAAAACCGTCCATGTTGTTAAGATGAGGAAAGGTTTTTAAATATCCGTTACGATTTACAAGGGAACAAGCGTCAAAGGGTAATCCTGTTGGTCTTTTTTCTACATCAAACTTAGCATGTTTATTCAAAAAACCTTTTATCACCGATTCATTTTCCTCAGGTTCCATGCTGCAGACAGCATAAACCAAAACACCGGAAGGCTTGACAAGATGTGCAAGGTTATCCAGAAACAGAGACTGTCTTTTTTGGCAGTATGCCGGATTTTGCTGTGACGCGCGCCATTTTGTATCCGGATTCCTCCTTAAAACGCCCAGGCCTGAACAGGGTGCATCCAGAAGAATACGGTCAAACTTCCCAAAGTCTTCCCGGTTTAAGGGGTTGCTAAGGTCGTGAATACAGGTTGTTACAATGGAAACTCCGAGTCGATACATTTCGGATTCTAACCGCAGAAGCTTGTTTTCATCTTTGTCCATTGCAACAAGCTTTCCGCTGTTTTTCATCATCTGGGCAATATGCCCGGTTTTCCCACCCAGACCGGAACATGCATCTAAAATAGTTTCACCCGGTTGAGGGTCTAAAAGAAGGGTAACAAGCTGAGCGGCCTCATCCTGGACAGCAAATAGACCGCCTTTAAATGCTTCTATATTTGGAATAGATCTTTTTGGTTTGGAAAAAAAGACTCCATCCGGCGCATAACTTGTGATCTCGATCTTTTCGGCATATCCATTAAGAGCTTTCACCAGTTTTTCCCGGCTTGTCTTAAGGGTATTACAGCGCACGGTTATGGGAGGGATGATGTTGATTACATCACAGAGCAGCTCTGTCTCTTTCAATCCGAACCGATCCAGCCATCTTTTAATAATCCATTTTGGGAATGATTTTTTTGTGGCCAATGCTTTTGCAGGGTCGTTGCCAACTTCAGGAAAAGGGACGTGCTGATATTCTCTGACAGCATTTCTAAGGAGCCCATTAACATACCGTACAACCCAAGGCGCAGCATCGGTCTTTGTCATTTCGACCGATGTATTTACTGCAGCGGATACTGGTATTCTATCTAAATATATTATCTGAAAAAGGCCGAGCCGCAAAATATTTAAAACTTTTGGATCTATTTTGTTCAAACGAGTTTTTGAAAAATAGTCTATAATCCAGTCGAGCCGGCCTCGCCACCTCAGAACGCCGTACACCAGAACTTGAAGTAAAGCCCGATCCTTTTTTGAAAAAAGAGTCTTTTCCCGGAAAACATCTTCTAAAAGACTATCCAGAGTTTTGTGCCCTTTATCCAGAGTACTCAATACATACAGCGCCGTTTTACGGACTTCATCCACCATGGGTATAAATCTTTAGTCCCTTAAAATTGAATTTTGTGCATTTTGTGGCAAAAAAAGCTTGATCACACCACGAAGTACACGAAGATCACGAGGGTTATATATTTTATTCTCCTTTTCCTTCGTGATCTTCGTGGTAAAAATAAAACCGACCTTTTTCGGTTCCGGCTTGTCCGAACTAGGTATCAGCCTAAAATTGTTCCGGGAGGAATCTTATATCCCCGCAGAAAATCCTTGATCAAAAGACGTTTTCCTGACTCACCCTGAATTTTGATCACAGACAGGACTCCTTTTCCGGTTGCAACACACAATTCGTCAGGAAATCTTTTAATTACTGTTCCCGGGGTCTCAACAGTATCGATTATAATGGGCCTGGCCTTTAAGATCTTGAGACGTTTGTTGCCATGGAATGTAAATGCTCCTGGCCATGGCGTCATTCCACGTATGAATGCCTCTAAAGTTTCGGCCGGCATTTCCCAATTTATACGACCGTCATTTTTCTTGAGAAGTGGTGCATAGGTAGCTTGGGTATGGTCCTGTGGGATAGAATTTATATCTCCGGTTTCAATACATTCTATGGTCTGTATCAAAAGATCTGCCGAAAGATCAGCCAGGCGGTCGTGAAGGGTGTCTGAATTGTCGTCAGAAAAAATCTTAATTTTTGAGGATAGGAGAATGTCGCCGGTATCCAAGCCTTCATCCATTAACATAGCGGTTACACCAGTCTCTATTTCTCCATTTATAATCGCCCACTGGATAGGCGCCGGTCCGCGATATTTAGGCAAGAGCGAGGCATGAATATTTATGGTGGCTATTTTGGGCATTTCAAGGATGTTTTTTGGAATAATGTGACCAAATGCAACCACAACAATGATATCAGGTTTGTGTTTTGCCATATGGTCTGCGAACTCGACTGTTCGGACAGATGCCGGCTGATTGACTTCATACCCCAGACTTATAGCAACTTCCTTTACAGGGGGAGGGATGACTTTGCGACCCCGCCCTTTTGGGCGGTCAGGCCGGGTTACTACCAAAACAACATTTTGGTTGCTTTTATAAAGGGCTTTTAATGCGTACGCTGCAAATTCCGGGGTGCCCATGAAGATTATTTTAGCCTTTTTCTTCATTTTTTTTCAAATTCTTTTTTACATTTCTTTTATACATCCCTCTTTTTAGGGAACTTATTCGATCTATAAACAAGATACCGTTTAAATGGTCAATCTCATGCTGCAGCACCACAGCCAATAATCCTTCCGCTTCTATGCGCAGAGGTTTTTCTTTATTGTCGAAACCTTCAACAAGAACAGAAGCCGCTCGTTTAACATTTGCCCTGAAATCAGGGACGCTCAGGCACCCCTCGTCTTCAGAAATTGTGGTCCCTTCACTCTCTATAATCCTGGGATTAATCAGGACCTGTAAAGATCGTTTTTCGTCTTTCGGTAAAACATCATAAATTAAAAGGCTTTTGTTAATTCCTACCTGTATTGCAGCCAGACCAATGCCCGGTGCCTGGTACATGATGGACGCCATGTCTTTAATTAAATTCTGGATCTTTTCACCAATATTTTCAACCGGTTTCGTAGGCTCACTCAAAAATTTATCCGGATACGTCAATATTTTTAGCTTTTCCATAGTATGACCTATTTTAGCTTTTTAGGTTGTAAATGATCAATTTTCTTCTGGCTCATCCGGATTACTTACGGCCTTTTCCCTTTTTTTATATGAGATCTGCAATATATTTACACTCGTGACCATGGCTGAAAAAAAGCCGACAATCATAACAGGAAACACCTGGATTGCATGATTTGCAAGCGTATAGCCGGCAGCATCTTTTGAAGAAACCCCGAAAAGGACCAGGGCAAAAACGCCGCCCGCCTCCCAAATTCCCCAGAAGCCGGGAACAGAGGGAATGGCTATAAAAAAACAGATTATTATCATATACGCAGAGATTTCAGTAAACGACAGTTCTATACCAGGACACCCCAGAGACATTATGTAATATGAAAAAGCTGCAAGACCCCAAATAATAACTGACAGTCCAATGCAAAGGCATATCTTTTTGGGGTGCTTGATAAGGGCAAACCCGGAGGTGAAATTTTCGACAAAGCTCACAAGAGGCTCGCAAATTTTTTTTTGTATCTTTTTTTTAAATCCGGATCCGGAAAAGAAAAACAGATATGGAATCGACATGATTAAACTGTTTATTGCCTTTCTTGTTTTACCGAAACCAATCATGATTATCCCAACGATAAGGAGTAGAAACAGCTTGAAGGTCGCTCCACCTACTGAAATAAGAGTTTCTCTGTTGAGATGATACTTGCCAAAAACAATATTAAGATTTGGATCTATATTTACAGTTGCAAGCAGTATCGAAAAAAGTATAAGCAGCATGCTGACATCAAATATCCGTTCGGCAGCAACCGTTGCAAGCCCTGTTGAAAAAGGGATATTTTCCTTTTTTTGTAAAACAGCCGGTCTTGCAACTTCCCCGACCCTGCCAGGGAGGATACAGTTTATCATAAAACCGATCATCAAAGGATGAAATGCCTGCCAGAAACTTATTTTGGCTGACGATTCCAGTATGATCTGCCATCGAAGAACTCTTAAAACAAAACTTGTCAAAAGAACCAGAACAGCCGGAAATATCCAAACGTAATTGATTGAGATAAGATAAACAAAAAGGTCGGAAACCGGCACGTTTCTGAATGCCATATAAAGTGCCAGTGCGGATATTATTATCCCTATGATCAGGGAAATGGTTATGTTCTTTTTCATAATAGATATTAAAGACCTGGGCAAAATAAGAAAGCTTGAGGATTATCAAGACAGGATTTTGCGAGCCTTTACGATATCTTTTTTTATCTGATCAGAGAGTTCGGAAATATTTGAAAATTTTTTTTCATCTCTGATGCGTTGTATGAAGTTAACACGAATTTTCCGGTCGTATATATTTTCATCAAAGTCAAGAATATGAACTTCCACGGAAAATACCTGGTCACCGAAAGTGGGGCTATAGCCGATATTAGCAACTCCTTTGTGTTTTTTGTTTCCGAATTCCACGGTTACGGCATAAACCCCGGTTTTTGGGCACAGTTCATCATGAAGGATAATATTTGCGGTTGGGAACCCTAAGAGCCTCCCCCCCCTGTTGCGTCCGGTTATGACAACACCTCTGATCTGGTAGTGACGCCCCAACAGTTTTTGGGCTTCGGCAACCTTTCCCGCCATCACAAATTTGCGCGTCTGGGTGCTGCTGATTCTGTCATGGCTTCTATTTAACGTCGTTATCCAATCGGACACGATTACTTCAAATCCAAGATTTTTAGCATAGGTTTGCAAAAGCCCGATATTCCCTTTACGATCTTTACCAAAAGTATAATCTTGCCCTACAACAATGGCTTTCATACCGATACGTGTTAGCAGTATATCCTCCACAAACTCTTTTGCCGATATGGCCGCAAATTCCATGGTAAATGGAATACAAATGAGAACATCTATTCCGGAGCTTTCAATAAGCTCAAGTTTCTGTTCATACAGAGTTATCAATGGCGGATGACCGTTTTGCTTTAATACCCGTACAGGGTGAGGTTCAAAGGTCATGACGATTGATGTACCGTCAATGGCGTCGGCTTTTTCTATCACTTCATGAAAAAGAGCTTGATGTCCGATGTGAACACCATCGAAATTGCCAATAGTAATTACAGCGTTATCATACGGTCTTTCAATATTATTAATATGTTCAACTAGCGTTGCAGTATTTTTTCAGACACTCGGCATACTACATGTATGGCCTCGTTCCTGAAAAAATACTACGCCTTGTATATGAACCTTTTTACTTAGCCATCTATAGTTGAATTCGTAACTTATTACGGACGTTTTAAGTTTTAAGTATCTGTTAAAGCAATCAATTTTAATTGCCTAAAACCTAAATCTTAAAACATAAAACGTGATGAATTCTACTTTTTACGAATTCATCAATTATAACGTTCTTGACAAAATTAAGAAAAAATCTATATAAAATAACTTGTGTTTTAAAGCAATCTTTTTTATACTATGGGTTTTGTATTGTATGCCGAAGTGGCGGAATTGGTAGACGCGCTAGGTTCAGGGTCTAGTGAGTGTATTCTCGTGGGAGTTCGAGTCTCCCCTTCGGCACCACAATAAAACCTAACGATCAAACATTTTTCTTGTTGAATGGCCTGCAATCTCTATTATAACCAATTTCGGCACATCCGCTTTACACACATTAGTTTTAAAAGTATGTCTCAAATCATGAAATGTAAACCCGTCTTTTTTCCTTCTTCCGTAAATAATTTTCGCTTTTTTGCAAGCCCTTTTCAATAATATTATGGAAAAAGAAACAAGCTGCATAAATTCCAGGGCCATCCTGGATTATTTAAAGAAGCATAATGTCGACTGTTCCAGCCTTTTCGGGGATCTTGACCCTGAAATTGATGGCCTCGAAGATCCTGAAATATTTTTAAGAGATCCCAATAACTGGATTTCCTGCAGCGTGATCTCCAAATTATATAAAAGAGCAAAATTAATTCTTCATGACGAAATGGCTGCTTATAAAATGGGCAGATATGCTACTGAAAACATCTCATTAGGTTACGCTCAGCGTATTATATTCAAGGCATTCTGGTCTGTCAGAAAAGCGCTCAAGAACAGCCAGAAAATAAATGACCGCTGGAATAGAACCAAGAAAGTAGAATTGATTGAACTCAAGCGAAATGAAGCCACTATCCGTTTGCATTGGAACCCAGAAACGAAAGCAAGCAAAGATATATGTCTTTACAATCAAGGTGCTTATACTTCCCTTCCATTGATTTGGGGAGGAAGCCCCGCAACTTTAAAAGAAAAATGTTGCTATTTCAATGATGCCCCATACTGTGAATACCACATAAAATGGCCTATAACAAACAGATTTCATGAGATTTTTTCACGGTTTTTCACATCAAAATCTGTTCTAATGGACACAATAAAGGAAATGGAGAGAGATAAGAAGATAATTGAGAGAAAAACTGAGACATTGAAAAATGAGGTGGAAGAACGGAAGCAGGCCGAAAAGACACTGCGGGAGAGCGAGGAGAAGTACAGATTGTTAGTAAATAATATCCCGGGTACTGTTTACAAAGGATATAAAGACTGGACTGTTGATTTCTTTGATGAAAAAATTGAATTATTAACCGGCTATAATTTTGATGAATTTAATTCCAGAAAAATGAAATGGAACTATATTATCGTTGAGGAAGATATTGAAACTGCGAGGGAAATCTTTATCCAGGCCTTAAAAACAGATAAATCATACATCAGGGAATACAGGATCAAATTCAAGACTGGAGGCTACAAGAAAGGGGGCAAATAGTCTGTGATTACAAGGGAGAGATTGAATATGTGAATGGAGTCTTCTTTGATATCACCGATCGCAGACAGATTGAAGAAGAACTCCTGAAAGTCAAAAAACTTGAGTCGGTTGGTATTCTTGCCGGCGGTATTGCTCATGATTTTAACAACCTTTTAACCATTATCCTGGGCAATATTGAAATGGCAAAAGATGATATAAAACCTGAAGTCGGTATTTCTGAATGTTTGACAGAAGCAGAAAAAGCCTCCATTCAGGCACAAGCACTGACCAAACAGTTAATTACATTTTCAAAAGGCGGG
>JAFDBA010000115.1 GCA_019313505.1 Deltaproteobacteria bacterium | reverse complement strand
TGGTGCTCCCATGGGCCCAAAGCATCTTGTATTTATGAATCCGGTTCAAGGGCCGGCTCAGACAGCCATACTTCTGCTGAAAGCAGCGCTTCACCGCGGGTTGCGAACCATTGTATATACCCAGTCAAGAAAACTTACTGAATTAATTGCAATATGGGCGGGGAGTCAATCAGGGGCTTTTGCCGACCGTATCAGCCCTTACCGTGCGGGACTCCTTCCTGAGGAACGAAGGGAAATTGAAGCACGGCTTGCCAAAGGCGAGCTTTTGGCGGTGATATCTACGAGTGCGCTGGAGCTGGGTATCGATATAGGCGATCTGGATCTTTGTCTGTTGGTTGGATATCCCGGTTCTGTTGTGGCCACGTGGCAGAGAGGCGGAAGGGTAGGGCGCAACGGTCAGGATTCCGCACTGGTTCTTATTGCCGGGGAGGACGCCCTGGATCAGTATTTCATGCGTAATCCCAAAGAATTTATTAAACGGGAGCCGGAATCTGCGGTGGTGAATCCTTACAACCCTGATATTTTGTCAAAACACATGGTATGCGCGGCGGCGGAACTACCGTTAAAACTCGATGAACCGTTCATGGCCCATGAAACCGTCAAAAAAATAGCTTTGAACCTGGAGTTTAAGGGCAAGCTTTTAAGGAGCGAAGACGGCAAGGAAATCTATTCCAGCCGGCGAATTCCCCACAGGCATGTGAATCTCAGGGGAACTGGCAGTCAATATAATATTGTCAGCATCAAAACAGGGCAGAGCAAAGGAGAGATCGATGGGTTCAGGGCTTTCAAGGAGACCCACCCGGGAGCTATTTATCTTCATAAAGGGGACACGTTTCTTGTGGATACTCTTGATCCGGACACAAAAACGGTAAAAGTCTCCGGAGCCAGGGTTGATTATTACACCCGGGTAAGATCCCATAAAAATACAGAGATACTGGACATATATGAACATAAATTAGTATGTGATACAATAGTTTATACCGGACGCCTTAAAGTTACGGATCAGGTAACAGGATATGAAAAATGGCGAATACATGCCAAAAAAAAGTTGGGTATCGTGCCCTTAAATCTTCCTCCCCTGATTTTCGAGACGGATGGGCTGTGGTTTAAAATTCCCCTTGGGATTCAAAGACAAGCCGAAGAAAAATATTTCCATTTTATGGGAGGAATTCATGCAATTGAACATGCGGCCATCGGTATTTTTCCGCTTCTGGTGATGGCGGATCGTAATGATCTTGGGGGTATTTCCACACCGTTTCATCCCCAAATCGGTGGTGCTGCGGTGTTTATTTATGACGGCGTTCCGGGGGGGGCAGGGCTGAGCAGACAAGCCTTCAGGCAAGCCAAGGAACTTCTTGAAAACACCCTTAAGGTGATCAGAGATTGTCCCTGTGAATCCGGTTGTCCTTCATGTGTGCATTCACCAAAATGCGGTTCGGGCAACAGACCGATTGACAAAGCCGCTGCAAAATTCATTCTTGAAAAAATCATAACGGATCGTGATTTAAAAACCGGGATGCAAGAAAGAACCGGCAACATAACGGAGAGATCTATGAAAAACACGGCTGCAGAACGTAATCCCGTGAAAATCAAAACAAAAATAACCGGGCAAAACGTTCACTTTGGCGTATTCGACATAGAAACACAGCGTTCCGCACAGGAAGTCGGCGGTTGGAACCGTGCTGATTTAATGGGTATCAGCTGTGTGGTGCTTTATGATTCAAAAAAAGATAACTATTTTGAGTTTATGGATGATCAGGTTCCTTTGCTCATCGATCACCTGAAAAAATTCGATTTGGTTATAGGTTTCAACATCAAACGGTTCGATTTTAAAGTACTTTCCGGATATTCGGATTTTCATTTCAAGAAACTTCCAACACTTGATATTCTTGAAGAGGTGCATAATCGTCTTGGTTACAGATTGTCATTGGATCACCTTGCAGGAGTGACACTGGGGAAAAAAAAGACTGCGGACGGTCTTCAGGCCCTGCGCTGGTGGAAACAGGGACGGATACGTGAGATTATCGACTACTGTAAGATTGATGTAAAAATTACAAAAGATTTGTTTCTGTATGGCAAAAAGAATGGTTATCTTCTTTTTAAGAATAAAGCCAAAAAGACTGTTCGAGTCCCTGTAAAATGGTGATATACTTTCAACGGTTACAACTTGGACTTTTTACGACGCCATCAATATTGCCTTCATTCCGTATTTAATGTGTCTGGCTTTTCGGTTGTCTACCCTCAACACGGAGTAAGAATCCGTAGTTCTGAAGATTTTGCCGCAGACAGTCTCTTCTGAAGATAAATAAATACAGACTTTGGCCCCAACGATAAATCCTGCTGGTTTTCCTTTATTAATATAGACGTGTCCTTCGCTTGGATTAACCCTTGTAACTTCGGCCGCAACAGCAACCTGGCCGACCAGGGCGACTGCGATTACAATAACAATTATGCGAACGAAAAACGGTTTCATCTTACCCTCCTTATTCAATTCTGCCACTAAGGCACCAAGGCACGAAGAAAGAATAACAAAATAAAATTCTTTGTGTCTTTGTTTCTTGGTGGCAAATATTTTTGATTCCGGCTTGTCTGGGTTAGGGTGAAGATAACTCAACTATTAGAAATATTCAATAAGGCAAATAATCAAATTATATACTTTCAGCCCGATATTCATCTTTACTTCATCTTTTTCAGTGAGCCTTCCACGAAGCAAATTAACCTCTGGGATGATATTTTTCATGCATCTGCCTTAGATGTTCCCGGGCTATGTGAGTATAAATCTGGGTAGTGGAAATATCAACGTGGCCGAGCATAACCTGAACAGTTCTCAAGTCGGCGCCACCCTCTAAAAGATGGCTGGCAAAAGAGTGCCTTATACTGTGGGGTGTGATCTTTTTTTTGATGTTGGCCTGCTGAGCATACTGTTTTAAAAGCTTCCAGAATCCCTGGCGGGTCATCGGTTTTCCTGCTCTTGCAACAAAAAGATATTTGCTAATTCGGTTTTTTAACAGCAATGGCCTGGCTGTATTTATATAATCGTCGATTTTCTCTTTTGCGTAAACACCAATGGGAACAACTCTTTCTTTTGAACCTTTACCTAAAACCCTAACGAAACAGGCTTCAAGGTTGACATCCAGAAATTTCAGGTTGACAAGTTCCGAAACCCTCAAACCAGCAGCATAGAGGAGTTCGAGCATTGCTGCATTTCTTTTTCCAAGGGGTTTACCGGTATCCGGCATATTTAATAGAAGAATAACCTCTTTAACGTTCAGGACATCCGGAAGCTTAAGGCCGCTTTTTGGAAGGTCTATAAGCCTGACAGGATCATATTCGATTACCTTTTCCTGGACAAGGAACCTGTAAAACCCCCTAAGTGTGATAAGATGCCTCGCACACGACTTTGATCCCAGGCCGGCATTTCTCAAGGCAATCAGGTGCTTTAATATCAATGGGGTATCAGCATCAACGATCTTTTTGACCCCTTTTTGCTTTAGAAATTCAAAATGTCTGGCAAGGTCGCTGCTGTACGATTCTATGGTTTTTTCCGAAAGTCCCTTTTCGAAGACAAGATAGTTTACATATTGATCTGCAAGAATATCTAATGAAGACATAGATTAATGTATCCGTTATTTCGAACTGCAAGGTCCATTTTTATCCCTGCCAGAGCTTTTCCTGTTCAGAAGGCAGGGTAGGGGTTTTACCTTGACAGTATAGGAATTCCTCTTTTTAAGCAGCTATTTACAAAATGTAAAGTTATTTCTTTGCTTGCCCTGATCGGACTTTTTACGAGTTTATCAAAATTTAAACCTCACAATTTCACCGTTTCAAGTCAGCTTGCATGATTTTTTTCTTTCTTTTTTTTATAGCTTTGATAAACATGTAAAATGATATTTGCAGGAGGCAATAAATCATGAAAATCTTGATAGCAGGGGGTAAAGGACAACTGGGCATGGACTGCGTTCGAGTTTTTCGTGAAACACATGATGTGCTGGCTATCGATTTAGATGAGCTGGATATTACCAGACTGACCGATCTTGAAGCGTTGGTCAAAAAATTCATGCCGAACATCATCATCAATTGTGCTGCTTATACCCAGGTAGACAATTGTGAAACAGAAAAGGATTTGGCCTGGAATGTAAATGTAATAGGCACAAAAAATCTTGTTAAGTGTGTGGAAAAACATGGCGGCTTCCTGATTCATATTTCTACTGATTATATTTTTGACGGCAGGAAAAGAGTTCCGGAACCGTATGTGGAAACGGATGAACCCAATCCTGTTTCATATTACGGGAAGACCAAGTATGAGAGTGAAAAAGTGGTCCGGAGTGCATCCGATCGACACGTTATACTCAGGCCGGCCTGGATGTATGGCGTGAACGGTTATAATTTTCTTAAAACCATGCTTAAACTGGCCTTAAAAAATCCAGAGGGTGAAATTAAGGTGGTTGATGACCAGTACGGTTCGCCCACATGGTCTTATCGACTGGCTCTCCAGATCCAACAGATAATCGATGTCGATGCCAGGGGAATTTATCATACCACCGCCGAAGGATATTGTACCTGGTTTGAACTGGCCGAATATTTTCTTCAGCAAATACAAGTGCCCCATAATATTGTTCCATGCACCAGCGAAGAATATCCGACTCCTGCAAAAAGGCCGATAAATTCCATTTTGGAAAACCGTAATCTTAAGGAAAAAGGAATCAATATTATGCCTCAATGGCAGGATGACATAGACCGGTTTGTTTCCGATTTTCGAGAAGATTTGTTAGACGATATAATAAAGGGAAAATAAGAATATGAAAAACATGTTGGTTACAGGTGGGTGCGGATTTATCGGGGCCAATTTTGTCAGGTATCTTTTAAAGGAGTCAGATTTTACCGGACGGGTCGTAAATGTTGATAAATTGACCTATGCAGGTAATCCGGAAAATCTTGCCGACATTGAAAAAAAATATAAAGACCGGTATATTTTTATAAAGGCCGACATATGCGATGGAAAAAAGATGGCCGAAATATTCGAAAACTATCGAATCGACAGCGTATGTCATTTTGCCGCTGAATCCCATGTGGACAGGTCCATTGTAGAACCTGATGCATTTATACAGACCAATATTATCGGAACGTTTAACTTGCTGGAGTCGGCAAGAAATCATCTAAAGCGCATGATACTCTTTCACCACATCAGCACCGACGAGGTTTACGGCAGCCTGGGCAGGGAAGGCCATTTTAAGGAAACCACGCCCTATAAACCCAACAGCCCGTATTCCGCTTCCAAGGCATCTTCAGATCATCTGGTGCGGGCATATTACAAGACCTATGGTCTGCCAATGACCATTTCCAATTGTTCGAACAATTACGGACCGTATCAGTTTCCGGAAAAACTCATTCCGCTGATAATCCTAAATGCACTTGAAGGAAAATCTTTGCCTGTTTACGGGGATGGCAGAAATGTCAGAGACTGGTTGTATGTCAAGGATCACTGCACAGCAATCTGGACAATCATGAAAAACGGGACATCGGGAGAGACATATAATGTTGGCGGCGACAGTGAAATGGAGAATATTAGATTCGTGGAAATGATTTGTGATATTTTAGACGAGAAGGAAAAATTGAGCGACGGCCGTTCCCGAAGGGATCTGATTACCTTTGTAAAGGACAGACCCGGCCATGATTTAAGATATGCCATTGATTTTAGCAAATTGAATAAGGAATTAAACTGGAGCCCTGAATCATCCCTTGAAACCGGAATCCATGATACAATCCAATGGTATATGGATAACCATAAATGGGTCGATCGCGTGAAAACCGGGGAATATCAGACCTGGATCAAGAACCACTATTGCTGAGCGCTTAATAAAGCAAAATTGAAAAAATTTTATTGATTGGGCGGGATAACCAGCCGGAACCAAAAAATATTTGCCACCAAGGCACGAAGGATTTTATTTTGTTATTCTTTCTTAGTGTCTTAGTGTCTTGGTGTCTTTGTGGCGAGAAAAAACTGGAGATACATTAAATGAAAGACGAAAAAGTTCTGGTTGTGGGAGGCGCAGGATATATCGGCTCTCACATGGTTAAAGATCTTCTCGATGCAGGTTACGGTGTTATTACTTTGGATGATCTTTCCACAGGACATCGTGAATTGCTGCCCGGGGGGGAATTTATAGAAGGAAGCCTCGGTGATAAAGTTCTGCTTGACAAATTATTTTCAACTCGATCAATTTCAACGGTCATGCATTTTGCAGCTTTTTCACTGGTGGGTGAATCCGTGGAAAAACCGCTCAAGTACTACCGAAACAACATGGCGGCAACCGCAGAACTTTTGGATTCAATGATTCGCCATAACGTAAAGAGGTTCATCTTTTCTTCGACTGCTGCGGTTTACGGTGAGCCGGTTGAAATTCCGATTACGGAAAGCCATCCCCGCAACCCTACCAACCCGTATGGTGAAAGCAAAATTGCGGTTGAAAGGATGCTCAAAGATTGCGATTCGGCATACGGCCTCAAATACATAAGCCTCCGGTATTTTAATGCTGCCGGCGCAGACAAATCAGGTGCAATTGGAGAAAGACATTCCAACGAAACCCATCTTATTCCTTTAATTTTGGGAGTTGCAACAGGCCTACGAAAAAATATAAAAATATTTGGCACCAATTACCCGACACCCGACGGAACATGCATAAGAGATTACATACATGTGAGTGACTTGACCAGAGCCCACTTGCTTGCACTTAAATCACTTTTGTCCGGAGGAGATAGCGCCGTGTATAACCTCGGAAATAACAGGGGATATTCAGTCCGAGAGGTGATTGAGCTGGCAAGAAAGGTTACCGGAAAACCGATTCCGGCAATTGAATCGGATAAACGGCCGGGCGATCCGGCAATCCTGATTGCAAGTTCCGATAAAATAAAGGAAAGACTCGGATGGAAACCAGAGTACGAGAACCTGGAAACCATTATAAAAACAGCATGGGTATGGCACCAAAGAGAAGCTAATTTATGAAGAATCCAGACCTTGAGGACATATAAAAGATGAACATCGAACATCGAACGTTGAACATCGAATAATGTATTCTACCATTTCTAATAAAGACAAAGCGACCCGCCCGCCTCGCCTGAGCGAGCCAACAAAAGGACGAA
>JAFDBA010000114.1 GCA_019313505.1 Deltaproteobacteria bacterium | reverse complement strand
GTAGCTATTCATGCCGTCGAGCATGATATCGTACTTACCCAGGATATCATTTTTGACTATGCAAAATCCGGCAAAATGAGCTCCGTGCTAAATCTTTAATTATTGAACAGGCTCAATTTAAGAATCTTGACAATCTGTGTTCGTCTGTGTCCAAAAAAGGAAATTCCAAGACGTATTTATGTCGATTCTTGCACACTTTCGATGGCAGGATCTCGTCGATATCCTGTTAAACAGCTATATCCTGTTTCGCCTCTATGTTCTTTTCAGGGGAACATATGTCTTCAGGGTACTTACCGGCATTGCGTTTCTCTGGATTTTTCAACGGGTAGCTGTATTTTTCGGGCTCATTTTAACAAGCTGGGCCATGCAGGGAATTACTGCTGTTGCCGCCCTTATTATCATTATTATTTTCAGAAACGAAATCAGTAATGTTCTTCAGGCAAAAAATCTAAAGGCCATTCTCTGGGGATTCCCAAAACAGTCTGTTCAAACACCCATAGAAATCATCGTAGACAGTATCAACACATTATCTGAACATCACAATGGCGCCTTGATTGTTTTTCCGTTAAAGAAAGATTTACAAGATGTCATGCAGAGCGGAATACCGTGGCGGGGATTGGTATCCAAAGAAATGATCACAAGTATCTTCTGGCCTGACAATCCTGTCCACGACGGCGCCGCCATAATTCAGGGAAATCGGATTACTGAAGTGGGGGTCATTCTTCCTTTGTCACACAGAAATGATCTGCCTTCACATTACGGTACGCGTCACCGGGCGGCCCTCGGATTATCTGAGTCTACCGATGCATTGGTTATCGTCGTATCCGAGGAAACCGGAAATATACTTGTTGCTAAAGATTCTGTAATCACGAAGATTAATGACAATACAGAACTTGTAAAAGCATTGCAGAAACATATGGGAATAGCCGAAGAAGAGCCTGCCCATCTGCGTAAAGAAAAACTTGAAATCAGCATAGCGGCTCTGGTTTCCATTTTATTTATAACAGGAATGTGGCTCAGCTTCTCGAAAGGACTGGATACGCTGATTACCCTTGAAATTCCGGTGGAATACGCGAAACATGATCCCGGAATTGAGATTGTAGACACTTCTGTCAATACCGTCCAACTTCAACTGGGGGGATCAGGGGCTCTGATAAAATCTGTTCGACCGGACCAGGTTCAGGTGCGGCTTGATCTTGGCAATGCTGTTATCGGCAGCAATGTCTTTTCCATTACACAGGAAAACATTTCCCTGCCGCCGGGAATCTTTTTAAGCAAGGTTGCGCCATCTGTTGTTGAAGTGACCCTGGACAAAACCATCACAAAGCAGCTGCCTGTACAGGTTGACTGGGTTGGCAAATTACCGGAAAATCTGATCCTTTCACAATTAAAGATTGATCCTGAAAAAATTGAGATAATCGGCGGAAAGCGCATCCTGGAGAATATCTCAACCCTGTACACGGAAAAGGTTCCCCTGGGCAACATTAACAAAACAGGAACCACAATAGTTAGCCTGGCACTAAATCCTGCATCGCTGAAAATTGCAAACAGTTCAAAGGACAGGATAAAATTGACCTATGTGGTAAAAACCAAGAGGAAGTTAAAATCTTCCCCTTAATATGAGACCTATTAAAATTACAATTCTTTTCGATACATTTTATGATCGCTAAGGAATAAAAAAATAAGTTCCAGTATATTATTATCTAAAACATAACCTTCCCATCCCAGAAGCTGCAAATTCTGCTTAATGCAAACCGGTGTACAATACCTACCACTGCTCATTACGTTGGCCACATCTTTTATAAGCCGGTTTATTTCCAAGGGGATCAGTCCTCTGTCCTTAAGCTTTTTTGATATGATACCGATTATCGTTGTCATGAAACACCTCCGATTTGGGTTTTAGTAAATTACTCCCATGAGCTTAAGATGGAGGTTATGCCTTTTTTTTTGACAACAAATTCTGAAGTTTAATGCCATTGTTTTCCTTCTTATTAATCGTGACCCTAATTGTCATTTTTAACTATTCCTATGTCATTAACCACTGTTTTCCTCCATTATCTCTCGGAATTGGAAGGTTCTAAAGCCAAGGACGCGCGCTGCAATTCCGCTGCCTGTTTTGGCTGAACCTGAACCTCACACTCGGGAAACAGTATCTTAAGGCATGATATCAGGGTTTCACATTCTTCAGGACGATCTGTTAGGAGAACAACTTTATTCATTGTAAACCTCCTGTCCATTTGAGATCTGTGGGTTTACCAAGCAATTCTACCAAATTATACAGCAATAATGATGCCAATCAAAATTGTGTGATGGTTTTGTTGCCGGTTGTCGGTTTCCGGATAAAATATGGTAGAATTGAAGTTTGAACTTAAAATTTTTATTGTCATCCAACCGTCAATGTGTTAAATAGATAAACAGTTAAATTGTTTAATATATGAACAGGGGGCATCCATGTTTGAACAGGAATTGAACAAGTATTGGAAAACGGTGGTGGACACGATTCAGGATGGGGTCATGATTGTGGATACAAAAGGCATCATAACTTCGGTTAACCGGGCTTTTGAAACAATTACCGGTCATTCCAGGACAGATATTGTAGGGAAACCATGCACCATATTAAGTTGCAATGCCTGTGAAGTGGTCCTCGGAAATAAAGGGCATCACTGGTGTATGCTGTTTCAAAAAGGTAAGTTAAAGATGCAAAAATGTGTTATAATTCGAAAGGACGGAGAACCTATTCACATTGTGAAAAATGCCTCTGTTCTTTTGGACAGCAAAGGTAATATAACAGGCGCTGTTGAAACCATAACCGATATTACCGACCTTATTGAAAAAGAAACCCAGATCGAGACCTTTCGGCGAGAACTCGGTGCAGAAGATCGATTTTACGGAATCATTGGTAATGCAGCACCGATGCAGCATGTTTTTACCATGATTACAAACGCTTCCGGGTCTGATGCACCGGTGATTATTTTTGGGGAAAGCGGGACCGGAAAGGAGCTTGTAGCAAGGGCAATTCATAAAAGCGGTCCCCGCAAAAACAAGTCATATGTAAAGGTCAGTTGTGCGGCCTTGAATGAGTCACTCCTGGAAAGTGAGCTTTTTGGGCACGTAAAAGGCGCTTATACCGGCGCTTTTCAGAGTCGAACCGGAAGATTCGAAGCCGCCCATAAAGGAGATATTTTTCTGGACGAAATTGGCGATTTGCCCCTTTCAACCCAGGTAAAACTTCTGCGGGTGCTTGAAGAAAAGATCATTGAACGGGTGGGGGACCACAAGCCGATTCAGACTGATGTTAGAATCATCACGGCAACCAACAAGGATCTTAAACAGCTTGTGGACCAAGGTGTTTTCAGAGAAGATTTTTATTACCGGATAAATGTACTTCCCATATGGATTCCTCCGTTAAGAGAAAGAACCAGCGATATTCCGCTGTTAGCCGAATCATTCTTCCAGAGAATTTATCTGAAAAGCGAAAAACAAATTCAAGGCATTGCAAATGAAGCCTTGGATCTTATGATCCATTACCCATGGCCCGGAAATGTAAGGGAACTAAAAAGCACCCTTGAATACGCCTTTGTTGCCTGTCAGAGATCGATGATTGGTCCTGAGCATCTCCCGCCCAACATTTTGAACATGGAAAATCCATATAAAACCAGCGAACCATCGTCCGGTGACCTAAATGAAATAAAGAAGCGACGACTTATAGATGCCCTGCAGCAATCCGGCGGCAATCAATCCGAGGCGGCACGAATTCTGGGCATATCCAGAACAAGTGTTTGGAATCAGATCAGGAAGTATGGCATAAAACCTGCCCGGAAATCAGCAGGTTAATTTGCCGGCGGTTTAAGAGGAATATCCCACTTTATCCCACGGCTTCTTTCCCGGAATAGCCGGTGATACGCTCTGAGACCTTTGCAAAACGCCCCTTTTTGCCCAATCCCGGCGTCAGACCCGAAAAATTGAGATCCATTATATTATGTGTTTATTTTTTGGCACGAAGTTGCTTTGAACGATAGTCTTTAAGAAGTCTTTCCAGAGTGTTGACCATGCCCTGAGATAATTTGCCGGCGTTAACCAGCCGCTTCGGCACTGCCTCAGCATCATGATACCATTTTTCCATGGCCTCTCCTGAAGGCTTGATAAATTCAATCCCCTGTTTACGTAGGGCTTGCAGAGCTTTAACGTTGTCTTCGCGGTTCAGTCGGTCTATCTCACGGAAAATCCGCCCCATGGTTTCACGAAAGATCTGTTGATCATGAGTTGATATTTTTGCAAATGCTTTGCAATCCACGGCCAACACACCATAAATATACAGAAACGGCTCGAACATCAGGTAGTTAATCTGAGTGTGCCATTGCAGGGCCAACGCCCCGATGGGCGGAGTGGTGACCGTATTGATCAGCCCGGTTTGAAGGCCGGCCTGCACATCGGCGATGGACAACGGATAGGGAGTGACGTCAAAGGCCTTGACCGTTTCAAGGATCATCGTATCATTGTTCGGAATCCAGACTTTCTGACGGCGCATCTCGTTGACGGTTCTTATGGGCACGGTGGACATCACATAGGCAAATCCCCCTTCGGCGATCCCAAAGGTTACAAATCCTCCTTTTTCAAGCCCTTGGGCAATTCGCTGGTCCAGATGTTTGCGAACATAATCCACCTCTTCGAAAGATCTAAATTTAAGCGGCAGGTTGTAAATCTGGTCGTCGGGATAAAACTTGGATAAACTCCCGCCCACAACAGCACCCCCATGGAGTTGGCCGATGCGGATTTTTCGTAAAACCGCTCTATCGTCTCCCATTACTCCGCCCGGGTAGTATTTAATCGTCACCCGGTTGTCGGTTTTACGGGCCAGTTCCTCGGCGCCTTCACGCATTTTTTGCATCCAGACAGACCCTTCCGGTGACAGGGTGGCAATCTTGAACCTCATGGCCTGGGCCGGGCCGGTTAACATAACAATAAGCATAATGGTAATAATTCTTATCATCCTGAGATAACCTCATTATATCTTCCGGTTAAATCTGCGGAAGGTGAGTTATGCACAGTTGAACTATGGTCAAATACCCACCAACCGCTTCTGTCTGATTGTTCAAAAGTCTTAAAATGTTAGTTCTCCTTCATGTGCCCAAAAGGAATGGATTAATACAAGTTGTGCATGTCAAATAATCTACTTCAGATGTTGCCCAAAACATTACTGCAACCATTAAACTAACAAATACTAAGGCATAGAGTAATTTCTTCATGTCTCTCTCACCTCCTTTCATTTAAGGCAAAGCTGAAGGTAAGCATCCATTTTCTTTTAAGGTATCACCACATCTTTACTAAAAACACACTGTACCACTCATCAACTGCCTTGCCCGCCAAGTAATATTCATGTCAATAAGGAACCAGACAAATTTCACTGAACACCGATCCTCAGCCATTAGCAGCTGTTTTCTGCTATTCTCTTTCTCAAGCTTTTGGCGAAGTTTATATACATCCTATAAGCTGTAGAAGGTTCCAAAGCTGAGGAAGCAAGTTCCAATCCGGCTACCTGCTTTTGCTGAACCTGAATCTTGCACTCGGGAAACAGTGACTTTATACATGATATTAGAGGGTTACATTCCTCAGGACGATCTGTTAAAAGTATTACTTTATCCATTGCAAACCTCCTTTCTGCTGGTGGTCCGTGGATTTACCGAGCAATTATAACGCCCTATAATCCCAAAACCCAGCATCCCAACATTCCAATTGTAAACAAAGCGAACTAATCATAGTATAGCAATAATGATGCCAAGTAAGGTTGGATGCTGGTTTGGTCGTTACCGGTGTCTATTTGCTCGTTACCAGTTGCTGGTTGATGGATAAAGTTGAGCGGAATTGAAGTTCGAACTTAATTTTTTTTTGTAAGCTTTCACTGTTAATATGTTAAATAAATGAACAGCTAAATTGTTTAACATATGAACAGAAGGCGTCCGTGTTTGAACAGGAATTGAACAAGTATTGGAAAACGGTGGTGGACACGATTTAGTATGGAGTCATTCTGCCAGAGAATTTGTCTGAAAAACGAAAAAAAGGATTCAAGACATTGCCAGTGAAGCCTCAAACCCCGTTCCCTACAGAATCATCTTCACTGTTGGCGTTTCTTTTCATTGAAATAACCCCAATTCCTTTCCCAAAACCTTGTAGGGTTTCGGGAATTCAGGCTCGAAGTTCTGGTAGGGTGTCACCGGGTAACGGGCACCAATCTTCTTCCCCGCCTCTTTCATACCCTCAACCAAACTTGCAAGAAGCTGTCCGGGTATAGAGAAAACCATTTCGTCATCCTGGGTCATGGAAAAGATGCGATCACCCATGCCGGGTATAGCGATGCGAGGTACCCCGGTTTTAAAAGGGGCAATGAGATATTCGGTACATTCCACCTTTCCGCCGAAGTTGCCGGAAATACGCGTGGTTTCCATAAATACAAAAGATTGAATCAATCTCATAACCTGAGCAGGGTTGCCGAAAATAACCACTGTATCCGGATCAAATAAACCTTTTTGTAAAGGAGCCAGAGCTATGGCCTGACATTCCTCATTCTCCAGGCGGATCATGGCTTCAGCCTCTTTAATGCCGCCTTCTTCACTTTGGGAAAAGGCCACTTCACAAAAAAGTTTGCCCAGAGTATCAACTGGACTGGATGCACCGCTGAAACCAAAGGCTATCATTGCCGGAACACAGATCAAATCTTCCTTCGAGAGTCCTACGGTCCATCCGTAATTCCTGGCCATGGTAACACCCTGGCAAATGGTGATTCGTTTACCCAAAACAACGGAAGGTTGTCGTGTCTTTTCAGGAAGATCGGCTTTATCCTTTAAAAACTTAACGGCCAAAGGAAACGTTTTCAGCCGCAGGTCTTCCCTTATGAATTGAGATGTCTCTTGATAATTTAATTGTTCCATAATCTACCTCCCTTTGTTTTTAGGTTGTGCTTTTAAATTTCATATAAAGCATACTGTTGGCTATTTTTCATTCTTGTTACCGGGTTAGGAACGTTCTGCAGATCATACACGGCTAATGCACTTTCTGCATAAACGTCCCCTTCTACTATATAAATTCCTAACAATTAAATGTCTGTAATTTTGTTATCATAATAAAATATTTCTTGCAATATATGGATAATTAA
>JAFDBA010000113.1 GCA_019313505.1 Deltaproteobacteria bacterium | reverse complement strand
GCATCTTTTTTCATTGAAGAAGGACGGCATACTCAAAGCAGTCGTCATGGTTAATATCTCGGATATAGGCCTCAACCTGGCTGATCTGACCAATTGTATAAAAGTCATTGTTATTGATTCGGATGATCTTCCCAAAGATGTTTTAAACTTAATGTTTTCCAAGCTTTCCCCAAAATTTGAGCAGAATGAAATTCCCGTACTCATCTATCCGGTTTCTTATGCTGAAAAGGAATCCATACCTTATGAGAAATCGTATAATCTTTGGGTGCTGGACATGAAACATACAGACCTTTACTTCAAGCATCTTAATCGATTGTTTGAAGGGAGTAATTCTTGAAAGCCATGTGTGATTTATAGATACGATCGATTAATAGGCTTGCGCCCTCTGCAGGAGATTACCGGGGTATATGTAAATCTTCTCGGATCAGAAAAGAATTGCCTAAATTCTTCAAAAAACTCTTCATACCCTCCTGTGTATTCTTCAAACTGGTATCCTGACTTTTTCGCAGCAACTTCAACCTTTTTCGTCCAGTTAAAGTCATCTTTTTCCTTTACTTGCCCAAAAATCAGATGATGTGGGGCTAAATTTGCGTCTATATCCTGGTAGCCGAGGTCGTATAAGAAAGAATAAAGCTTTATCCCTATATATGGGTCAAAGTCGGCACTTTTTTCCAGGGTTTTAATTATTCCGCAAATTGTTTTGTTAAGTCTGTCTGAGAGTCCGAAATGTCTTAAACAGTTATAGTCCAAATCTATCAGGCAGATAATGCCTCCCGGTCTCAGAACCCGGGATATATTCTTAACAATATTAAAACTTTTAGATCGATAATATTCCAGAACAAATCGGACCCAGATAAAATCGAACATTCCTATATCATCTAAAGATTTGCAAATATCTTTTTTTAGATATTCTATCCCTTTTTGACCATAATGCATTTTTGCGTATTTAATTCTTTCGTCAGAGTTGTCAACTCCAACCACTTCACCATTCGGTTGGACCAGTTTGTGAAGGTAGAAAGTGGTTTTTCCCGATCCATACCCCAGATCAAGAACGCGCATGCCCGGTTTGATACCGGCCCATAAGGCCTGTTTTTCAAGCGTTGCAGTGTCAATTTTCATATCGAGACGAAATGTTTCTTCGTCATTTTCCATTAAATATTCAGGATTATGCATACATTAAACACCTCATGCTATTTATTCAGTTCAGATCTCACAACATAGCCCATTTTTTCTAATAGATATGGTTTTTTTACATAAGAGGTTGCTCCTAATTTTTGAGCCTCTTTAACCCGTTCTGATCCAGAATAACCGCTTGTGATTATTGCTTTCTGATTGGGATGTATTTCAAGGATTTTTTTGTATGTATCGAGGCCATCGATTCCGGGTTCCATAATCATATCCAACACCAAAAGGTCTGCTGAATGATTTTTCATATAATCGACTGCTTCTTCACCACTCGAAACAGATACTACGGAATACCCCAACTTTTGTAACATCTCAGATGCAATTTCCCTTTGATCTTCTATATCATCCACAACAAGAATCAATTCACCTTTGCCCTTAATATCTTCAAAGGATAATCTGGATTTCTCGATAGTCAATTTTTGTCTGGTCACTGGAAAGTAAAGAGTAAATCTGGTTTCTTGGCCCTCAGTACTTTTTACATCAATATATCCTTTATGGTCTTTTACGGTTCCCCAAACCACAGCCATTCCCAATCCTGTTCCGCTTTTCCCCATCTCCTTTTTTGTATAAAAGGGTTCAAATATTCTTTCTAAACCATGAGGAGAAATACCAATACCGTTATCAGAAACGTTTAGCGTAATATAATCACCCTCTTTCACTTCGTCATAACCGGCTATAGATTTATCAACATACCGGTTTTTTGTCGATATAATTATTTCTCCAGTATCAGGAATTGCCTCTAAAGCATTAGTGACTAAATTCATTACAGTTTTAGACAGATGTACAGGAGAGCCTAACATATTCAGCAGGTTTGTCTCAAAATCGGTTTTTATATGAACGTTAGGGTGGGATATTTTTAAGTTTTCATATTCAGGACTTTTCAAGTATTCAGAAATAATAGAATTTAAATTTACCACTTTGGTAGTGACAACACCTCTTCTAGCCAGTGTCAATAAATCCTGAACAATTGCGGCAGCTCTTTCACCTGATCTTTGCATGGTTAAGATAGGCTTTCTTTGAGGACTGTCAAGCGGAATATCCATTAATAACAGTTCAGGGTAACTTACAATACCTGACAGGATATTATTTAGATCGTGCGCTACACCACCGGCAAGGGTGCCAATAGCTTCCATTTTTTGTGCTCGCTGGAGCCGGATCTCCAAATCTCTTTTTTCTTGTTCCGTATGTTTAAGTTCTGTAATATCGGTGCCGATGCAAAGAATTTCTTTGAAGTTCCCATCACTGTCAAAAATAGGCTTATACGTCCAGGCAATTGTTACTTTTCTGCCACTTTTCAACTTACTTTCATTTTCGTTGACTATAGGATGTGCCGGATTTTTTTCCAGCAATATCAACAACCGGCCAAGATTTTTTTCTATATTATCCGAATTTTGAAAAATGGTGCCAAGCACATTTTCCCCAAGTATTTCATTTTCAGTATAGCCAAAAAATTTCTGGGCAAATTCATTAAAAAAAGTGATGTTACCATCAATATCTTCTCGCATAATGATGCTGTTGGCATTTTCGACAAGATCACGATATTTTTTTTCGCTATCCCGGAGTTGCTGGAAAGACCTTGCATTGATAATACTGACCGCTGTTTGGGATGCAATTCCCATTAAAAAATTCATATCACTTTTGGTCAATGGCCTTTTGGACCTGATATTATCCACAGCGAGTAAACCCAGAGATTCATGTTCATAGACAATGGGGACACATATTAGGGATTGCGAACCCATTTCTCTAGCGAACTTAAGGCTTTTCTTTGAGAGTTTTTCTTCGATTTCAGTAATATCATTAATCAAAAATGGTTTTTGCTCTTTAAAAGCCATGACAAATATACCTTTGGATTTAGGTTTATCTAGATGAAACTCGGCTTGTCGTACCAGTTTTTCTTTCTCTTTAATATAACCATATCCAGCGGTATAGGAAAGGCGGGTTTTATCACTGTTAGCAAGCATGATCATACCACGGTCGAAATCGATGTGCATCTCCATAATTGTTACGACAGTTTCGAGGAGTTTAGTGATATTTAAAATCGATGAAGTAGCTTTACCGATTTTTTGAACAAGTAATGCGTTGTTGTGACGAATATTCATCTCAGCAATAAGGTCTTTGGCTGCATCACCTTGAGTTTTAACAGTTTTGGTCAATTCCTTTTTTTCGAGATATTCGGAAAAAAATGCAAGACCCGCGGTAACAAGTGAACAGAGAAGCACGATAATGCCCCAAGTCTTGAGGGGTAAGAAAAATAACGTAACAAGAGAAATAGCAATGCTCATCAGGATGAAATAATTTCTTACTCGTTTCCATATTAGAGAAACTGTCCTTTCCCAGCTAATGATGTATTTGCAGAATTTATCACCTTTATGATAACATAAAGGATGTTCGACATTGGCTAAACCTTTTGTAAATAACATGGCGAGTGATTCAAAGACGCCTATACGGTTTTTACATTGATACGGTTTTTCATTTACCCCCGGATTTGGTGTTGAGACAATTTCAACCTTATTATGTCCCAGTTTTTTGGTAGTGATGGTCGCAGCTCGGCTCATGATGGGATAAACTTTGTCCATGAAGAGATAAACAGATGTCAAACTCATTAATCCCAAGGTATACTGTTTTATTGGCCCCATTCCTTCATAGGATGTTGTATAACGTCCTGCCTCTATGGCAATATTCGGGTTACCCGTTTTTTCAACCAGGGCTTCATGAAAGCGGTCCGTCTGAGATTGACTGAACCAGTGGGCCGGGTCTTCCACCTCATATTTGGTTACTTCTGCGTATTCTATGATAGAGTCAATATCCAGATCAGGATAGCTTTTCCTGAGATATTCCAGGAAAGTCTTTATGATACGACTATTGTAAAGTGGTGATGAATCGGTCACGTGCCGGATTCCTGTTTTGATTTAATTTTGATGAACTCTGATCTTGTGAACGCATACAAATTAGAAACGTTCGATCAGCTTGTCAATTAGATACGTACTCTCCCGCATGGCCTGTTCACTAAAAGGCCCGAACCAGGCTGCAATTTTCTTAAATTCAGCACTAAACATCTCTTTGTCACCCTTCTCAACCATGGCAAGATTATTTGCAAGAGAAGAAAGATAATCTTTAAGCAGGGCAAGCCGTTTGGGCGATGCGAATATGATTTCAGAATAAAGTGATGGGTCCTGTGCAAAAAGCCTTCCCACCATCCCAAGTTCCAGGCGATAAATGGGACTGGAGAATTCTATCGTTCGGGGCAGATCAATCTGTTTGTGACACAGAAATTGGCCGAATGCAAAAGTTGCAAAATGTCGCACTGTTTGAACAATCGACATGATTTCATCATGTTCCCGTGCATTCACTTGCAGGATAATGGTTCCCCAGGCGCTGAATTGATCAATAAGCCACCGGCATGAGGGCAGATTTCTGCCTGGTGTGATTACGACAATCTGCTTGTCCATGCTTGAGGTGGTCGGACCGAAAAGAGGGTGCAGACCAATTACCGGTCCCTGGTAAGCTCCAAGCATGGCATTTAAAGGTCGTTCTTTAATACTGGTGACATCTGCCAAAACACAATCAACCGGCAGGTGGGGTCCAAGTTTGCCGGCGACTTCAGCAGTTACTTCAATGGGGACACTGATAATTGCAAGCTCAATCCCGCGGCAAAGTCTGCCGACATTCACCCAATCATTTCGATCCAGAATTCGTACTCTGTAGCCGGAATCGCCGAACCATTGAGAAAAATATTGCCCCATACTGCCCATGCCACCAACTATCAAAACGGTTGCACCGGCACGGACGCCTTTTTTAGACAGGCGAGCGGTTTGTTCTACCCTGGACTGGCGGAGAATGCGACGGTAAAGTTCTTCAATATAATCAGAATCAAGTCCCGCTTCGGCTCCCTGATTACGAAGGTGAGAAATCAGATTTTCTTCACGGGCGGGGTGGTAAACAGGCAGGTTGTGGGTTTTCTTAAGCTTAACAACATGTTCGACTTCTGCCTGGCGTTTTGCAAGAAGGGAGACTATCTTCTGGTCAATGGTATCGAGTTGTTTCCTTAAGTTCTCAAGTTCCTGCGCAACCTTATCCCCGACAGGACTGCCGATCTGCTGCGAGGACGGCCGTTTTGCATTATCAGATTCCATGATTATGGCGATATATCATCTTCGCAAGGTGTTTGGCAAGTAAATGATGTATCTTATGCTTGCCTTTGTTATTAAATGAGGGTAAACAATAATCAAAAAAAACATCCAATCATTAGAAACTATTTTAATAACTATTTATGAAGCCGATTTGCAAAATTACTATAATAACAGCAGTCATTTTTTTATGGGCGTGCGTGCCAAAGACTATTTACGAAAAGTTTGATCCTGCAGCCCAGCTTTTTTCCAGGGCTGAAAAAATGTTTCAGGAAAAATCCTACGAAAAAGCTCTTGTTTCCTTTAATGAGTATCTTGATCGATTCCCTGACAGACCTATGGCCGGTGCAGCTTTAATGAAGACGGGGGCTATCCACATGGCTCTTGATAACAATGACAGAGCTCGTACTGCTTATAAACGACTTATATCTGAATATCCGGAAAGTTATTTTGTGCCGGATGCCAGGATTGAAATAATGGCTACCTACTACAACCAGGGAGAATATGAAAAAGTAATCGAGCAGGCAGCCGACTTTCTCAAATATGCTGTTTCCATACCCCACATTCTCAGAACATATGTATTGACAGGTGATGCTTATGTGGCTCTTGGTTTTCCGAAAGATGCTGTTAATTATTATGCCATGGCGTACGCAAAAGCGCAGGATCATGGAAAGAAGGTTATTATAATAAAGCTTAAATATGCTATCCGGCAGCTTAGCTCTCAAGATATCTTATTTCTTTCAAGTCATCTGGAAGAAAGGTTCCCGGCAGGTTATCTTATTTTCCAGCTGGGGGTTAACAGTGCCGATGAAGATAAATATGATGAGGCTTTAAAGATTCTATCGGAGTTTATCGAAAAGTTTCCGACTCACGAAAATGTGCAACAGGCAAAAAATCTGATAGCAGAAATTAAACAAAAGTCTATCTATAGCCGTTACACCATAGGATGTTTACTCCCCTTGAGCGGTTCTTATAGACTTTACGGCAACAGAGCATTAAATGGTATTGAACTCGCTTTGAATAGATTCAGTTCACAAAACAGTTACCCTTCCATCAAGGTAATCATAAAAGATACGGAATCTGATCCTGTTAAGGTCGTACTGGCTGTAAGAGAATTGTTTTATGAAAATGTTGCCGCTATTATTGGTCCCGTTATTACGGCTGAAGCGGCTGCTCTGGAGGCACAGGATAAAGGGATACCGATAATAACTTTAACCCAGAAAGATAATATCACTTCAATGGGCGATTTTGTTTTTAGAAATTTTATTACTCCTGCTGCGCAGGTTGAGACCCTGGTATCTTATGCTGTCAAGGAGCTTAATCTTAACAGTTTTGCAATCCTTTATCCTGATGAAAACTATGGCAAAACCTTTATGAATCTTTTCTGGGATGAGGTGATTGCTTGTGGAGGTAAAGTTGTTGGCGTTGAATCATACAATTCGACTCATACGGATTTTTCTGGTCCCATCAAAAAGCTGGTAGGGCTTTACTATGATGTGCCTGAAGATCTTAAAAATACTGACGCAGAGGCTGGCGACGAAAAAAATGACGGTACAACCATCGGTAATGATGCGCACAAATATGATGAAAATATTGAAGAAGAAAAAAAACCGAAAGCCATTGTCGATTTTGATGCTGTTTTTATTCCTGATGCTCCCAAGAAAGCAGGGCTTATTATTCCACAGTTGGCTTTTTATGATGTTACGGATACATATCTTTTGGGAACCAATTTGTGGCATTCAGACATTCTGATCGAGATGTCCCGACAATATGCACAGAACGCAATTATGCCGGATGGTTTTTTTGCCGAAAGCACTTCCAGAGGAGGCCATGGATTTTGTTAGAACTTTCAACAAGACTTTCAATCGGAAGCCGGAATTCATTGAAGCGGTGGCATATGATACAGCCATGATATTGTTTCATATGGTTAGTAGGCCGGACATTCAATTTAGAAGTGCACTAAAAAATAAGCTCAAAAAGCTTAACGACTTCCGTGGTGTAACCGGACTTACTTCCTTCGATAACAACGGAGAGGTTCGAAAAAAGTTATATCTTCTTCAGATACAAGGCAAACGGTTTGTCGAGCTGAAACACCACTAACCAAGCAACTCATGAAAAAATCGAGTTACAGAGTAGGGATTAATCGTTTTTCAATGATCCCTGACCCGTTGCTCCCAGGACACCCATCCACAATTTTCCTCCAGGATTAATTTGCTTTCGTTTTCCGACCGAGGCATTTAAGGGAAGATGAACGAAATGGTTATTCCAGCGGCCGATAAGAAGTTTTGTCTTGCCCGCCATACCTGCATGAACCGCATCACGCCCCAAAAAACTGCAGAAGACGTTATCATTGGCATTTGCAGACAGACTTCTTATCATATAGCTGGGATCGATATATTTTAAAGAAACCTCGATATTTTTGCGATTAAAATATGACAATATGGTATTTTTGAGGAAAAGTCCTATATCCTGGAGCCTGATATTGCCGGATTCATCACGTTCCGTTGTTTGAGAGTCAAAAAACTTTTGACCCGCGCCTTCAGCCGCTACGATTACGGCATGTCCTCTGTGATGAAGACGTCTTTCAAGGGAATCAAGAAAGCCGCCTGATCCTTCAAGATCAAAGTCTACTTCCGGTATCAGTACAAAATTTACATCCTGCTGGGCCAGGGCGGCTGTCGCTGCGATGAAGCCCGAATGTCTGCCCATTAGTTTGATAAGACCGATTCCGTTGGGATAACCCATTGATTCGTTATGATCTCCCTTGATAGCCTGGGTGGCAATGTCAACCGCCGTATGAAAACCAAAAGAGCGTGAAACCATGTAACTATCATTATCTATGGTTTTTGGAATTCCGACAACACTTATTTTCAGACCTCTTTGGGATATGGCATCCGCTATTTTTGTAGCTGCCATGAGTGTGCCGTCGCCTCCGATCATAAAAAGGATGCCGATGTTCATCCGTTCCAGGCTGTCGACAATCTCATCTATAGGCTGTGGTCCCCGTGAAGATCCTAAAACCGAACCGCCCATCTCGTGTATATTAACAACAAATTCCGGTTTAAGATCCATGATGTCGTGCCCGTATTTGGAGATAAAGCCCTGAAGACCATATCTGAAGCCGTAGATATTTCGCACCCCATAACCGTAGAAAAGTTCCAGAACGAT
>JAFDBA010000112.1 GCA_019313505.1 Deltaproteobacteria bacterium | reverse complement strand
TCTCCAAAAGCGCTAATGCTGGACTTGTTCATAAATTTCACGGTGTAATCATCCCCGATAATATAAACACCACGCCCCATGGCATCAAAAATAGAAGCAAGTCGTTTGGTTTCTTGATCAATCATGGTGTGCTTCTTTTCTTGTGGGGTGTTTGGAAATTTTCGTGTTAAATTTTCTTCTCAATCTCTTGTGGATTCGAGTTATGCGTTTATCTTGGATGACATTCGCTGCACATAATCGGTCCGGCCTTCTCTTTCTGGTGACACCCCTTACATTGGAGGTGGTAAACTTTTACAAGGGACAGAGGGTTATCGCCCTTATTAAGGGTATGGCATTCTGAACATTCCGTTTCTTCTGAAGATTCATCTTCAATTTTTTCCCCGTCCTTATAAACATGATGACACACATCGCACTCCTCAAGCCCTGCCGCTTCATTGTGTTCATCATGCAGAAATTGAACAGTCGGCCTCATTTTTTCTTCAAAGGCGCTGTCCTCAACAGTTGTCACATCTTCCTGTGAATAACCGGACATAACAGCAAATATGCAAACAAACAGAGTTATTACCACATATATTATCAATGTCCTTTTTCCCATCAGGGTTCCTCCCCAAATTTTATTAACCTGACCCAACTGAATTTATCCGTTATGCCGGTTTTTCCATAATTTTGTATATAATATCACCCAGAAAATGTAGTTCCATATCAAGGCCGTAATGATGATTAATATCTTCAATGCCGCCATGGCAGTTATGGCAGGGAGCAATAACAACCTTTGCTCCCCTGGCTTTGGCGGCAAACAACTGTTCCGCCTTAACCCGGTTACCGTCTATACGCTTCATTTTATATGGAGGACCGGTGTTGATAACGCCACCCCCTGCACAACAACAGTAATTGTGTTCCCGGTTGGGTTGCATATCGATAAACTCTTCACAAAGTGCATTTACAACATAACGTGCTTTTTCGTGAAGACCTCTTCCCCGGGATATATTGCAAGGATCCTGTAAGGTGACCGGCTTATCATACTTTTTAGTAATTTTTATCTTTCCTTGTTTTAACAATTCGTAATAGAATTCGACAGCATGTGTAACCGGTATTGGCGGCATCTTCCATGCAAGCCAGCGGTTTCCCACATCATATACGGACCGGAATGCATGTCCGCATTCTCCCATTACAATCCGTTTTACCTTGAGCCGCATGGCCGTTTCAAAATGGGCTTTTTTTAACCGGCCCATCATTTCATAATCTCCGCTAAACATGCATTGATCGCTGTTGTCCCACCCGGGGGTTGCCGGCATTGTAAAATCGACTCCGGCCACATTAAAGATAACTGCAGCCTGGTATATCAGTTGGGCACGAAATTTAGGTTCTGGCGCAATAACGGAATAAAAAATCTCGGCCCCTTCCTTTTCAATGGGTATCCTTAAGTCCGGCATTTCATCCTGTGCCTCTTCTTCCTGCCAGAAAAGGCTGTCAATCCACTCATCTTCCTTTACCCACATCTGGTTTAAAGTAGCTGAATGACTGTGAGCGGTATCCTGCATATACAGCGGTGTAACGCCCAGCATATGGCAGATCCTTCGCATAACGGAGATTAAGTAGGCAATGTCGATACCGAAAGGGCAATACATGGCACAGCGCCGGCAAAGGTTGCATTCTGTGTATGCTATTTCAGCGGCTTTTTTTAAAAACTTATGATCCACTTTCCCTTTTTTCTTCAATATTTCCCATATGGTTTGTTTCACCTTTCCTGCGGGGGAAAATTTAGGGTCATTATCATGGGAAAGATAATAGTGGCAGGCTTCTGAGCACAGTCCGCAGTGGACACAGGTGTTTACATATGTTTTCAACCGGGCGCCGGTCTCCGCTGATAAAACCTTATTTATAACCTGTTCAATCTTTTCGGGAGTTAATCTTGCAAGCCCTTTATCAATTCCCTTATCAAAAATTTCGCCGGTTTCATCGCTTTGCTTCATTGCAGGCTCAGCCATATTATGTTCTCCTTTTATAAAATCGTTCTACGATTTTACCAATCTTTAGCATTTCTTACAGCGCCGAATTCAGACCCCATATACCCCCTTGTAAACGGGAAATATACCATATGAATTAATCGGGTAAAGGGGATGGCCGCAAGCATAATCTCACCTGCTATTATGTGAACAATTCCCGTAATTTTACAACCGGGCCACTGGTGATATGTCCAAAAGCCCGTAATAAAAGGCGCTGCGACCATGGCAAGTATTACATAATCAGAAACGGACGTTAAATACTTTACCTCAGGAAGAACGATTCTCCTGATAAGAAAAAAAACACAACAAGCGATAACAATCCCGGTTAATATGTCGGCGGTAGTGTCTGAAAAATACCACCAGCCAATATCCCAGGATTCTTTCCAGAGAATTACATGGGCGCAAAGAAATATGGGAACCAAAATAAGACAGATATGGAAGGTAAAGGTGACAATGGTTAAAATCGGATTTTTTCTCCATTTTACAGTTCCAAAAGGGATGATCCAATGAAAAATTGAGCGGAGTCCGTATTTGAAACTCATGTATTCGTAAACGAACACATCTTTTTTTTTAGCCAGAACGGCCATGGAAATCAGTCTGTATAAACACCCGCCGAAAAAAATAATAAAGGAAACCCAGACCAGAGGACCGCTGACAAAATTATAAACATCATGCATCGCTTCGCTCTCCTTACCCGATAATTTCCGTTACCGGCACAACCTGCCGAAAATATTTTTCGCCGGCAGAATCTTCCTGAATCCCTTTTATCAGAATTTTTGCTGAATCAGGGCTGAATACAGGTTCCCCCAGCGCCTTATATGATTCTTTAAAAGGTTTACCATTAACGATAATGGTATATTGTCCGTTTCTTTCCACTTTTGCAGCAACTTTTTCGCTGTCGGGACTGAAAACAGGCTGCCAGACCATGTCATATTTTGCACCCCAAACCTTACCGTCCACGGCAATGGTCCATTTTCCGCCCTCTTTTCCGATGCAGGCAACCCTGTTGCCGTCCGGGCTGAAAACCGCATCGGTGACCAGGTCACCAAAGGTGAGAGACCAGGGGATACCGTTAACTGCGATGGTCCACCGGCCATATTTGCTTGCCACCACGGCAGCTATCTTTTTTCCATCCGGACTGTACATATGATGCCAGAGCTGAGCAAAAGAGCGATCCCAAAACGATTTGCCGTCTTGAACAAGGGTCCACTTTCCCGCTATCCTCACCGGCGCAGTAACAGAACCGTTTGACGGGCTGAATTGCGGCATCCAGACGGAAGTATATATCTTATCCCAAAGAACTCCGTCCACAGCAATTGTATAATCATAAAGGGATGTTCTCACTTCTGCGGCCACATGCTCACCATCATGGGAAAAAGCCAAGTCCCAAACATTAACGAAATTTACGTCCCATGGTTTGCCGTCCACCGCAACCGAATAACAACCTTCCTGAAATTGAAAAATATCTCCCTGTTTTATAGCAATTGTGGGAACAACACCGGCAACTCGGCTCCCGTCATGGCTGATCGTCAGATTGCTCAAGGCTGAAAATCTCGTCTCCCATGGTATATCGTTTGTCACTGCAAAGTATTCCATATCTTTCTGAACAGCCACCGTGATATTTTTGCCGTCAGGCCCAAACTTGGTATTCCATACAAAATCAAAGGTATTTCCCCAGGCAGCACCGTCTACTGCCACGGTCCACACTCCCGTATCCGACACTAATGCCGTCAATCGGTTATCAGGCCCAAATTTTAAATACCATACTTTGTCAAACGTGCTTTCCCAGGGAGTATTATTTTCACAGACACTGTATTCCATTTCGCCTGTCTTTACAACTGCTGCTATCCTTTCTCCGTCCGGGCTGACATAAGGCTCCTCTACCCAGTCAAAACTATCCTTCCACTTGCCGGTATCCGCAATTAATTTCTTGCCGGTTTCCCAGTCCCAGGTGCTTAAATTATACATTGCCATTTTCTCCCTTAATAGCTCCTTGTCTAATCTTTATTATATTGGTTTTGACTGTAATCTATTTTATATAAATTTTCAAAAAAAACAATTCCAAAATTTGAACTTAAAATTATCTTTAAAAAATATTGATTTAGCTCTTTGAAATATAAATGTTTTTTCTTTAAATTTATTCCAAAATTTGATATACTTAAAATTATCTATCAGAATTAGAAGAGAATAGTAAATAATTTTCTAGAGGACAAGCAATGGAACATAAAAATTCCGACTTTACGAGTCAATTAGATTCAGAACCGGGAAAGAATGATTTGCATGAAGAAGACTATTTACAATGGGATAAGAAAAAAAAAGGGAAATTTGGTTCCAGAGTATTCAAAATTCCCGACTCAATCCCCTTCTCATGGTTCGGGATAGGCGGTTTGATTTTGGTAATCCTTTTAATCCTGGTTTTGGGAGGAACACTGGGAAAAATTGTAGGCTTTGAAAACAGGCTAAAAAAGCTTGAAGAAAGGGTCGTTAGCTTCCAGGATGTCGACGACAAAGTAACACAGGTCTCAGAACAGGCTCAGGCTTTAGAACAGTTTAAGTTTCGTTTTGACCAATTGGAAGCTTCCATGACATTAAGAATGGATCACGTCGTAAAGGGCCTGAATAATTTACAGAAAAAGATAGCCCAAGTCAGGACAAAAAAAACCGAGGTTGTAAAACCGGCAAAAGTTGCCAAAAAAACCACAAAAAAACGTTACTATACAGTCCGACGCGGTGACACACTTTACAAAATCAGTCGCAGGTATGGTTTGACGGTGAAGAAAATACGGATTTTGAATAAATTATCTGACAAAGCTGTCATCCATCCCGGACAGAAATTATTAGTGGGTTCTTAACCCCTTGCAAATCGGAGCGGGACAAAAAGGAGTTTTAAAAAAATGAGACCTTTGAAAAATGTCCAATTTTGTTCAAGGCCAAGGAAGGCGAAATTTTTAACCACAGGAATACATTAAGTATTTTGAGGATTAAAATTTGAGCCTGACGCCGGGATTGGGCAAAAGGGGGGGGGTTGCAAAGGTCTCAAGGTTTTATGAAACAATAAAGGCAGCGTCAAACGACCCTGCCTTTGTTATTCGATGATTTACTATTGATTATTTTTTACGAGACCGTCATTTTTTATTTGCCCGGCAAAAGCACGCTTCTATGGAAAGGTGTTTTAGTCACCAAACACCTTTTTCTTATCTGAAATTTTATATCCTAAAGCCAGAATAATCTTGCGTTTTGTTTCCATTCTGCATGGCATTCCTTGTTCGATCCGTGTAATGGTAATAGGTGATATATTGGCCTTTCTGGCTAACTCGGCCTTGCTCATCATAAGAGATTCTCTAATTTCTTTTAATGAATTTTTACTCATTTGATAAAATTGTCTATTAACTTAAAGGGAACGATTTTTTAGTTATATCATAAACTTGCCATTTGATTTTGTCAAGCAAATTATATATAATTTATATATAATTCCATCAAATTAGAATATATTGTGTTTTATTAACACAAGTTACCATATATTGTGTTCCTCATAATTATGATATTGAATAAAATCGAACCGTTCGATTAAAATTTGGTAACTTCTCAATAAATTATAGAGCCGACTGGTGATAAAATGTAACATGTCTGGCTGTCTGGGCAGGTTAGTGAGCCTTCCCCATAAGTGTTAAGTTTTTTTTGCGCCGGATGAACTGTGGGAGGTTTACTAAAAAAGATGAACATCGAACGTCCAACATCGAATGTTGAATGGAAAAAAAGGAATTTAGGGAGACCCAGAGATGGTTAAAACTTATCCAACGTGTAACAAATTAAAAAACCTGAACTATTAGATGATATTTTACAGGAAACAGAAAAATTATTTAAGACGTAGCAACGCTCCGCATTCATCCTGAGTTGCAACATCAAGTTGTACATGACAATCGGTTATTGCCCGACCTACTTCACTTAGGGCTTTTTGGGGAGTATTGTTTGTTTTGCTGAGGTGAGCCAGAATTACATATTTTAGCCGGTCATGTTGCACTTCCTTTAAAAGATTTTTTGATGCCTCATTGGACAAATGTCCGGTTCTACTCTTTATGCGCTGCTTAACAGGCCATGGATAGGGACCGTTTAAAAGCATGTCCTCATCATGATTGGCTTCAAGTATCAATAAAGAGCACCCTTTCAGATGCTCTTTAACCATGGATGTTGCAATACCAAGATCTGTTGCAAGCCCGATTTTTGCTCCGTTCTGATTTACGGTAAAGCCGGATGGATCTTCTGCATCGTGGGATATGGAAAAAGGATGTATTGAAAGGTCATTTATCATAAAGGTTGAGCCACATTCAAAGTTCTTGATCACCCGGACATTTCCAAGCTGTGAAACGGCGGCTTTTTCTGTTTTAGAACTAATAAAAACCGGCAGGTTAAAGCGGCGAGAAAGAACCCCCACCCCCTGGATATGGTCGGTATGCTCATGGGATACAAGGATGGCATCAAGATCTTCAGGATGAAGCCCTTTTGAGTTAAGGCGGCGTTCAATTTCGATTCCCGAAAGACCGGCATCGATAAGTATTGAGGTGGAACCGCCGGAAACATAAACGGCATTCCCCCTGCTTCCGCTTGCCAATATGCATATTTCGAGGTTGTAATCGAGTCCGGCTTGTAACTGTTCTGAAAACCAAGGCTTCTTCATCTTAACGCCCCGTATGTCCGAATCCGCCATTATTTCGATCGGTTTCATCGAGTTGTTCCACAACCTCTAACTTGGCCTGATAAACCTTTTTAACGACCATCTGTGCGATCCTGTCGCCCCGGTGAAACGTATAATTTTTTTCTCCAAGATTTATAACCGCTATCTTTACTTCTCCGCGATAGTCGGCATCTATGGTACCGGGGGAATTAATAATCCCAATGCCGTGATTTACAGCCAATCCGCTCCTGGGACGAATCTGAATTTCAAATCCTTTGGGGATAGCAACTGCAAAACCGGTGGGTATTAAAGCAACAGCACCTTTTGCCAGTACAATATCTGTTTCTATTGCAGCACATATGTCCATTCCTGCAGCCTTGGGTGTCATGTAGCGGGGCAGGGATATATCCGAATTCGATTCAGGTCTTAAGCGGAGAAATTTGATGGAGGGAGAAGTATCCATAAATTCAGAACTTCTGACCTGTATACGTAATTTCAACGTGATATGAAGGTTTAGTCGTAATTTCAGATGCAACAATTTGAACATCGAACATCGAACGTTCAACGTCGAACGTCGAATGTGGAAGGCG
>JAFDBA010000111.1 GCA_019313505.1 Deltaproteobacteria bacterium | reverse complement strand
GTGTCGATTCCTTCGATATCCAGGCTCGGGTCCGCCTCGGCATACCCGTTTTTTTGTGCTTCGGCCAGCATGGTTTCAAAACTGCTGCCGTGTTCCGTGCTTTTGGAGAGGATGTAGTTACAGGTGCCGTTAAGGATGCCTGCCATGGATTTTATGTGATTCCCAACCAGAGATTCCCGCAACGATTTGATGATCGGCATACAGCCGCCCACGCTGCCTTCAAAAGCAATATCAACCCCTTTTTCGGTTGCGGCCTTGAATATGGCATTACCATTGACGGCAAGCAGTGCCTTGTTTGCAGTAACCACCTGTTTGCCATTATCAATGGCTTTAAAAATAAGATCTTTAGCAATCCCTTCTCCCCCGATCAATTCGATAATAATATCAGTGTCAGGGTCATTTACCACTTTATACCCATCGCTAATAAAGACTCCCTTATCAAAACGTATTCCACGATCAGTTTTCAGGTCGACATCGGCAACATATTTCAGGTTCAAATCGGCTCCGACCCTGGAACGGATAAGGTCCCTGTTTTTAATAAGAATTCTCGCAACACCTGTGCCGATCGTGCCGCAGCCAAGCAAACCAATATTTATTTTTTTCATGCAATCCGCTCCTGGACAGGAATTACATTATCTTTCGTATTCCTCTTATGGCCTGGTTTATGCGCATCTTGTTTTCTATCAAAGCAAAACGCACATATTCATCGCCGTACTGGCCAAATCCCAGACCAGGTGAAACAGCAACCTGGGCTTTATTAATCAGCATTTTGGAAAATTCCACGGAGCCCATATTTATATATTTTTCAGGAATTTTAGACCATACAAACATGGTAGCTTTGGGACTTTCTATCTCCCAGCCTACACGGTTGAGACCTGATATCAGAGCATCTCTTCGTGCTTTATAGATATCACATATCTCCTTGACACATTCCTGGGGGCCGTTTAAGGCGATAATAGATGCAATCTGAATTGGCTGAAAAATACCATAATCCAGGTAACTTTTTATACGGCGAAGGGCGCCTACAACTTCTTTGTTCCCCACGCAAAAACCTACCCGCCAGCCTGGCATGCAGTAACTCTTTGAAAGTGAGAAGAATTCAACACCAATATCCTTGGCGCCTTTGACCTGGAGAAAACTGGGCGGTTTATAGTCGTCGAATGCCAGATCCGCATAAGCAAAATCGTGGACGATCAGTATATCATGTTCTTTTGCATAAGCGACGATGTTTTCAAAAAATTTAAGATCAACGACTTCTGTGGTCGGATTATGGGGATAGCTGATAATTAAAATCTTGGGCTTCGGCCAGGTCTGTCTGGTGGCGTGCATCAGGTTATCGAAAAAATCGTTGCCGGGGCCCACGGGGATCCCCCTTACATCACCCCCGGAAATAATTGCCGAGTAGGGATGGATCGGGTAAGTTGGCGTGGGAGTGAAAACTACGTCTCCGGGTCGGATGGTGACAAGGACAAGATGTGATATTCCTTCCTTGGCACCGATTGTGACAATTGCCTCTGTATCGGGGTCGATATCGACATCGTATCTTCGTTTGTACCAGCCAGATATGGCCATTCTCAGTTTGGTGATACCCATGGATGCCGAATAGCGGTGGTTTTGCGGTTTCTGGGCGGCTTCTGTCAGCTTATCCACAATGTGCTGTGGCGTACCCATATCAGGATTTCCCATTCCCAGGTCTATAATATCCTCTCCGGCATGTCTGGCGTCCATTTTAATTTTGTTAACCGCTGTAAATACATACGGTGGAAGACGATCGAGTCTGGCAAACGTTTTCATAAAAATAACTCCTTAGTTACAAAGATTATATTTACCCTATAGTTGCATAAATAACATGACAAAATGGGTTTAAAAGTAATGATTACATGCCATTAAAACTGTTTTAACTGTTCTGCTGGAATGAACTCCAGATGGCATCCTGAAATCGGTGGAAAACAGCCATGTTATTTACCCTACGGGAAAGCCGATGGCACCGCATCTCCAGCGTTGTCAAGAGCTTGCGGTAAATTACTACAGCTGCACTCTTGACGCCTTGGATCTGCAGCACCCTCGACTTTTGCAACGTTAGGGTTTGTTTTAGCAAAATATATTAATCATGTAATTTATAATACAAAGTATTTTATGCCAAAAAATTTGTTTTGACTTTTAGACCGAATAGGATTATTTTTTTAATTTTTTTAGAGTATAAATCCGATTACAGATTGTATACTACCTAAAATCCATATTAACAAGGAAATTCATATGGCAAAATCACTGACCTATGCTGATGCGGGTGTAGATATAGATAAAGCCGGCAAAATGGTCGACAAGATTAAAAAAATAGCGCAGCAGACTTCCAGGTCGGGAGTTATTGGTGAAATTGGTGGATTTGGCGGCCTGTTTTCCCTCAACATAGGCGACATGGAAAGTCCGGTTCTTGTGAGTTCGACCGACGGTGTCGGGACCAAGATCAATATCGCCTTTATGATGTCAAAACACGATACAATCGGCATAGACCTGGTTGCAATGAGTGTTAATGACATCATTGTGCAGGGTGCAAAACCGCTTTATTTTCTAGATTATCTTTCAATGGGAAGGCTGGAAGAAGGAATCGCCATCGATGTCATAGCCGGTATTGGAGAGGGCTGCAGACAGGCCGGGTGTGCGCTTATCGGTGGTGAAACTGCCGAAATGCCGGGGTTTTATAAAGATGGTGAATATGATCTGGCAGGATTTGCAGTGGGCGTTGTTGAGAACAGCAAAATTATCGACGGTTCGGGAATTCGTGTCGGTGATCAGCTTATCGGAATTTCGTCGAGCGGGCTTCACAGCAATGGATATTCCCTGGTACGCAAGATCTGTTTTGACATTTTAAAACTGAAAATCGATGCACATATACCCGAGCTTGGCAAGACCATCGGCGAAGAGCTTCTTACACCCACAAGAATATATACACAAACCGTTCACAGCGTTATAAAAGACCTGCCTGTCCTTGGACTTGCTCATATAACAGGCGGTGGAATCACAGATAACATTATTCGTGTCATCCCCGAACAGTGTGGTATTGTCATGCAAAAGCACAGCTGGGATGTACCGCCCGTGTTTACGTATCTTGAGCAGGCCGGGAATATATCAGAACGTGAAATGATGCGTACGTTTAATAACGGTATCGGCTTGATTGCCGTTGTTCATGAAAAAGATGCCCAGGAAGTTCTGGATCGTCTCATCGCCATGAAGGAAAAAGCCTTTATCATAGGCGAGATTGTTGAATGCAAGGAAGCGGGTGATAGGGTTCAATGGATCTGATCGACATGAAAAACACAACTTATGAAAAAAAGCAACGCCTTCAAAAAATCAAAAGCCCCTTTGTAAAGTTGATACGTTGGATAGGAAATGCTCAAAAAGGGAAAGTCGTCTGTAAAAGCTGAACGGTGAATAAAACCGGTCCCGGGAGAGGGCATGGAAAAATAAAGCGGCAATGATAATACTTGGCATTGAAACATCTTGCGATGAAACCGCTGCAGCGGTGGTTGTTGACGGCATACAAATATTATCTTCAGTTGTATCCTCCCAGATCGACGTCCATCATCCCTATGGCGGAGTTGTGCCTGAACTTGCTTCAAGAAAACACATGGAAGCGATTGTTCCGGTGGTTAATGAGGCCCTGGAAGTTTCCGGCATCGATCCAAAACAGCTTGACGCGATTGCGGTTACACAGGGGCCTGGGCTGGTGGGAGCATTGCTTGTCGGTTTCTGCTTTGCCAAATCTTTTGCTTTTGCGCTGGGTATTCCATGGGTCGGGGTCAATCATCTTGAGGGTCACATAAATTCAGTCTTCCTGGAAGAAAACCCGCCTCCTTTCCCGTTTGTGGCGCTTCTTGCATCCGGTGGGCATACCAGCATATACCACGTTACGTCACACACCGGATTTGATCTGGTTGGACAAACGCGGGATGATGCTGCCGGAGAAGCCTTTGACAAAGTTTCCAAAATGCTTGGCCTGGGCTATCCGGGCGGTGACGTCATCGACCGGCTTGCAAATAAAGGAAATCCCAAAAATATCGCTTTCCCAAGATCGTTTTTGGATAAGTCGACCTTCGACTTTAGTTTCAGCGGCCTGAAAACGGCGGTGCGACGGTATATTCAGAAAAATATGGATACATATCAGGAACAGATTCCCGATATTGTGGCCGGATTTCAGGAAGCGGTGGTAGATGTTTTATCATTTAAAGTGGTTCATGCTGCAATGGCGAAAGGGTGCGAACATATCGCTATAGTTGGAGGAGTGGCCGCAAACAACCGATTACGGCAAAAGGTTAGACAGGAAGCCGGCCAAAAGGGGCTGACGGTCCACATCCCCTCTATGGAACTTTGCGGTGATAATGCCGCGATGATCGCCGCCATGGGCTACCACTATTTAATTGCCGGAACCGAATCAGGTCTTTGTGATGATGTTTATTCCAGAGTAAAGCTTAAGTAACGCCAAGCTGACCTGCCGAAAACGCGCCAGCGTTTTCAAGGTCAGCGTCAAGCGTGTTATTAGATATTGCAGAAAAAATTCTGTGTTGATGTGATCTGCAATAACAGAACATGGACAAACTGCAGAATATATAAGTAGAAAATTTATGAAGATATTATGGGGAAATCAATGTAGTCTGTCAAGGATAATAACAGTCGGAAACCAAAGAAATTATTAGATCTTGCATGGGAAATATTGAGATGCAAGCATTACAGCATCCGAACGGAAGAGGCCTATGTTGGATGGATGAGACGTTATATACATTTCATAGCAAACCATACCCTAAATATTTTCTTTTCAGCTTCATGATTCTTCTTAAAGATTGAAGCCCTTTCTCTTTAATCCTGTTAGAATCCGAAAAGGATTTCAAAATCTCTTCAAAAGCATTCTCAATATCCGGGCCTTTGTGACAGATCAGGGCGATGTCTATATCTGCTGATAGGATTTGCCGGAGAACGGTTTTGATATCATAATGTTTTTTAATGGCGCCCATGTCCAGGTCGTCTGTCATGATAACGCCGTGATACCCCATTTGTTTGCGAAGAAGATCATGTGCAATGGTCGCTGACAGGCTTGCGGGCCACCTGGCATCCACCTTTGGATAACGAATGTGAGAAAGCATGATTCCGGCCACGTTATTCTCTATGGCGGTTTTGAAAGGAAACAGATCGGTTGTTTGCATAGCGTCAGCATCAATATCCAGATCGGAGATTTCATCATGTGGATCGAGTATGATGCGGCCGATCCCCGGAAAATGTTTTGCCACCGCCATAATATTATTTACCTGAAGATGGTCGATAACCACGGTTCCCAATTTAGATACCCACAGGGGGTCATGGCCGAACACACGGCTTGTCTGGACGCTGTCTATGCCTTTGGGGGCAACATCCAGTACCGGGGCAAGGTTCATGTTGACTCCGATCTCTGTGAGTTCTTTGGCCGTGACCCGGGCAAAGTGAATCGCATCTTCAGGGCCTTTCATTTTGGGATTACCCGGGAACTGGGTGAAGGGTTCTTTGAGCCTGGCTACTTTTCCGCCTTCCTGGTCAATAGAGATAAAAAGCGGCGGCTGGCCACAGGAACGGGCATACGACTGCATGGAAAAGCAGAGATCTTTGATTTGATTCGGGTTTAAAAGGTTCCTTGTAAAAAGGATGATTCCCCCCACAAGTAAATTTTTAATAAGGAATTTGAGGTTCGGGTTGAGTTCGGTTCCGTCAAATCCCACCATCAGCCGCTGGCCTGCCGATTGTTCATCTGAAAATGCTGCAATATCCATTTTTATACCTTGGTATTTTATAAGGGTTCACGGTTCAGGAAATAATAGTTATACTTTCAACGGTTACAACTTGAACTTTTTAATATTCACCGCAAAGACGCAGAGACCGCAGAGGAAATCATCTTTTCTTTTGCCGTTGAGAGGACGGCAAAAGAAAAACACTCATAAAACAGGTAAATAAAATACGCAAATTATAGCTGCGCGCAGTATAATAAACAACGGTTAATAATTAACAATTAACAATTAACAATTAACAATTGATTATTGATTATTAGATCAGGGTACACGGGCACTACCGAACAAATACCATCCCTACCCAATCTTTTTCAACTGCTTTCCAGGTGCAGCTAAAGCCTTTTTGGGTGAATGTATTCAAAATGTCCGTTACTTCATCTGTTTTGATTCCCGAAACCACAACCATACCCTGTTTTCCTGTGATTTTTGAAATATGAGAACAAAGCCGTTTAAGAGTTGGATAACGAAGGTTGGCCGTTATCAGGGAAAATTTATCATCGATATTTTCTATGTTACGGTCAAGGATCTGGATTTGATCTTCCATGTTGTTTAATCTAATATTTTTTTTAGCTTCTGATCTTGAACAGGGATCGATGTCAATTGCCAGCGCCTTTTTTATACCTAACAGTATAGCTGTGATTGCCAGAATTCCCGACCCGGTTCCAATGTCCAGGGCTCGGGTATGATTTGTTTTTACCAAACAATTTTTCCCGGATAATGCCGCTTCTATTCCCCTGACGGTTAGCCGGGTGGTGGGGTGTTCTCCTGAGCCAAAAGACACACCTTGGGCTATATCGATGACCACTTCATCGGATTTGGGTGTGTACCGCATTCCGGGCGGTTTAAGAACAACCCGTTTTGAGATGCGGGTGGGTTTGTTAAAGGATTTTTCCAGGAACGAACAGCCGAGATTATAAGTATAGACCAGTTGGCGATCTGCCACCAGGTCATTTATGGCCGTTTTTAATGGTTTTTTATGGACCCTATATTTTTGGGAAAGTCTTTTTTCAAGTTCACCGTAAGTCAGCTTTTTTTTAGATTCGGAGATGGTTTCAAACACCTTTTGGCGGATTGTTCTGCTATCCGTGAGCGCCTTTTTGGTAGTTTTTTCAGATACGTTTGCCATTTTATTTATTCGCCCTGAAAAACCTGATCTTTTGGGACAGGATTCTTTACTTACGTAATTGATATTTTCTCACGGCCCTGTTGTGATCTTTTATGTTTGTCGAAAACTGATGGGTGTTGTCTTTTTTTGAAACAAAAAAAATAAACCGGGTGTCTGCCGGGTAAAGGGCGGCTTCAATGGCATTAATTCCGGCGTTTGCAATGGGCCCCGGAGGGAGCCTTTTGATTCTATAAGTGTTGTAAGGTGTATTTTCGGCAAGATCTCTTCGGGTAAGGTTTCCGTTAAAGTCCTTTATGCCGTAAATAACCGTGGGATCACTTTCCAGACGTATTCTCCGC
>JAFDBA010000009.1 GCA_019313505.1 Deltaproteobacteria bacterium | reverse complement strand
TTGATGAAACGTTTGTGAGGCAATGGCGTCTTTTTTTAAACAGTACGGCAGCAGGATTTAAGTACGGCGATTCTCGCCTGTTTCAGATTCTTGTCTCCAAAGGATTGGATAATATGCTGCCGGTAACTCGGGCACATGTGTATCAGGAATAACCAACCATATATGAAAGGAAAACAAAATGGCTGTTAAAATTCTAATTAAGCGGATTGTGCCGGAAAACAAGGCCAAGGAAATGATACCCTTATTTAGACAAATGAGAGTCCTTGCAACAACCCAGTCGGGTTATATCTCAGGTGAAACCTTAAAAAGCCTGGATAGACCCGATACGTTTCTTGTCATCAGTACCTGGAAGTCCTCTGAATACTGGGGAAAATGGCTGTTAAGCAAGGAAAGACAGGGAATTCAAGATAAGATAGATGCTTTGCTTGGAGGAAAAACCGAATATGAAATGTTTCACTATGGATTTGGCGAATAGTCTCATTTATGGATGGACGCTAACTTGTTGATTAGCTTAATCTGTGAAAAAAATAAGGCTGCCTTCAAAAACCTATCTCATCAGTTTTTTTCCCGACGGCATGGGACTAATTCCCGCCCCACAGGGGTTTCCACCATCAAAATGAATCCCCTCCTCTATGGACAGATTAAATTATAATTTGATAATGGTTTGTTAAAGTGAACATAACATAAAACCTTGAAGCAATTTTAAATGAGGAGGTATTATATGGCAAAGGTTAAATCAAAAAAGAAAACCAAGCGGAAAAAAGTAACATTTTCGGTTGATTTGTCAGGTGCTAAAGAAGTCATTTTAATGGGAGATTTTAATCATTGGAATTCCAAAAAGCATCTCATGAAAAAGGATGGGAATGGCGTGTGGAATAAGGCTGTGATTTTACCTTCCGGAAACTACGAATATAAATTTCTTGTTGACGGGCAGTGGAAAGAAGATCCCCAAAATGATCAGACTTGTTTAAACTGTTTCGGGAGTTATAACAATATCCTTAATCTGACCGTGCCTTAAATCACAACCTATGGATTAAATAACAAATTAGCCGCAAATCAAGAGGTTCTACACCCTATGAAAAAAAGAACTGATAAACGCCATAAATGCGAAGCATCCGTTACATGCAACTGTTTTAATAAAGATAAAACCGTTAATGCCACAATGCTTAACTGCGCTGAAGGCGGCATGTATTTCGAGTCTGATTCATTTTTCAAAGAGGGAACGAATATTTTCTTCAAGGTAAGAAACTGTTCCTTTAATACTTCCGCACCGGAGCTCTGCAATGGACTGCGAACCGTATCCCTCGCTGAAGTAAGATGGTGGAAGGAAATGGATACCAAAGACGCTTCACGTTTTGGAATTGGCGTCAAATATTATTAACGGGCTATTATGGTTTTACGAAGCCGGCGCACCCTTTCCATAATATCCGCAGCACGCGTTATGCCGGTAATCATGGCTACGCGACGCGCGCCCGCTTCCAGAACCCGGTCGATATTGTCCGGATTGATACCACCCATGGTGGTAAAGGGCACCGTTAGCTGCGGCCCGATTTCGCCGATGGCTTCAGGTCCCAGGAAACTGACCGTATTTGCTTTGGTCTTCGTGGGAAAAATGGGACCGATATTCACGTAATCGGCGCCGTCTTGCTCGGCCTTCAGAGCCTCCGATAGATTGTGACTGGAAGCACCGATAATCAGCTCCGGGGCGATTTTTCGTGCCGCCCCGATGGGCAGATCTTCCTGACCTAAATGGATGCCGTCGGCTCCTGCAGCCAGGGCCACATCCACATGATCGTTGATAATCAGAAGTGCGTGTTGCCTTCGGGTGCGTTTGCGAAATTCGATGGCCAGTTCATAGAGATCCTTCTTGTCCCAATGTTTTTCCCTGAGCTGAATAATTTTGGCACCGCCTGCCAGGACCGCCGCCAGCACTTCCAGATTGGTTCGGCCTTCTGAAAACTCCTGGCAAGTAACCGGATAAATGTCGATGCTCTTTAATTTTACCAAACGTTCTTTACGATTCATCCTCCACCTACAAATCGAATGAGTTCCAATTCATCACCGTCTTTCAAAACAATGCTGCCAAACATGTCACGGTGTAAAATATTTCGATTTCGTTCCACCACAACACTGGCCGGACCTACCTTCAATGTTTCCAGCAAGGATAAGATATCCATTCGGCGTTCAACCGCATGGGGTTTACCGTTGAGTGTGATATGAATCGCCATTAATTGCTCCTTGTGTAAATCGGAATTTTAGCGCATTGAATTTGGAGCTTTTTACTTTGCCATCAAAATCTGACTTTTTGCGAGACCGTCAGGGCTGTGTAGCATTCAAAAAACCCGTATCCCAATCCTTCCAGACCGGCTCGTAACCGTGGGCGGCGATCATACTGACCACTTCTTGCGGACTGCGAATGTCGCTGATCTCGAACTGGCCCTCTACGTCTTCTTTGCTCCCATAACCGCCCGGTGCAGTTTTGCTACCCGCGCTCATTTGGGTAATCCCCAAGGGCAGCAGATTCTCGCGAAGGCTGGCTGGTTCGCGAGTGGATAGCACCAGCCCTGCATCGGGTAGCCAAAGTCTCAAAGCGCACATGAGCTGTACCATTTGGGCGTCGTTTACTGAGAATTGGGGTTGAAATCCTCCGGCCGCGGGACGCAGACGTGGAAAGGAAACCGATACGTGGCTTTGCCAGTAGCGGCGCACCAAATAGGCGGCGTGTAACCCCACGAAAGCACCGTCCACACGCCAATCGGACAATCCTAATAGGACGCCAATATTCAGGCGACGGAATCCGGCCTGACCACCACGATCCGGGGTTTCCAGACGCCAGCGGTAGTTACGCTTGGGACCGGCGGGATGAAGCTCTGCATACCGTTTTAAATGGTAGGTCTCCTGGTAAACGGTCAATCCGTCCACGCCGTTTTGGATCAAGCGGCGGTAGTCGTTCATTGCCATCGGATAGATTTCAACGGATATGGACGCTAAAAGCGGTTGCAATTTGCGGGCGATTCGGATCAAGTAGTCCACCGGTGCGTGTTGTGGCGACTCGCCGGTCAACAAAAGCACATGGCGAAATCCCTGTCTGTGCAAAAACATCACTTCCTTCTCCACTTCCTCTACGCTTAGGGTGGCACGGGATATCTGATTATGGCAGTTGAACCCGCAATATACACAGGAATTGATGCATTCGTTGGACACATAAACAGGAGCGAACATTTGGATGGTCCGGCCGAAGCGCTGAACCGTCAGCCCATGGGCTGCCTGGGCCATTTCTTCCAGAAAGTCGGCCCCGGCCGGAGAGAGCAGCGCCAGCAGATCGTCTAAATTTCGAGTAGGCGCCTGCAAAGCCTGCCGAACGTCTTCAGATGTCTTGCGGGAAATAGCGGCTTCGATCCGATCCCATCGATATTGAATGATTTTTTGCCAGAAACTCATGTTCGATTGCTCCTTAAAAATCCGGTCAAAGGAGAGCTGGCTTCCGCCTCCCAAGAATGCCGCCCCAGACCTGCTATGTACGCACCATGCCCGGCTTCCACACCCAGCCGGAAGGCTTTTGCCATGCCCACCGGATCGTCGGCCGTGGCAATGGCGGTGTTGATTAAAACGGCATCAGCGCCCATCTCCATGGCTTCCGCCGCATGGGAAGGCGCTCCCAGTCCGGCATCCACCACCACAGGCACCTGTACCTGTTGGATAATGATCTGAATCGCGTCCCGTGTTTTCAAACCTTGATTGGTTCCGATAGGGGCTCCCAAGGGCATCACCGTAACCGTGCCCACCTCTTCCAGTCGCTTGGCCAGGACCGGGTCCGCATTAATATAAGGAAGTACCTTGAACCCTTCTTTGACCAGAATTTCAGCCGCCTTCAGGGTTTCTACCGGATCGGGCAATAAATAATGGGGATCGGGCGTGACTTCCAGCTTGATCCACGGCTCGCATCCCGCTGCCCGGGCAATTCGTGCCAAACGCATGGCTTCCTCCGCATCCCGGGCGCCGCTGGTGTTGGGCAAAAACAGGTAGCGATCTCTATCAATGGCTTCCATGAGGTTGTCCTGGGGATCGCTCAAATCCACACGGCGCAGGGCCACGGTGACAATCTCGGCGCCCGAGGCCGCAATAGCCTGCTGCATGATCCGGGTGGAGGCAAACTTGCCGGTCCCGACCAGCAGCCGGGAGCCAAAGGTTCTATCTGCAATAACCAGCTTGGGCAATTTGGTCATGAACACTTCCTTTCTTTATTGGATGAGTTTTGCTGCACGGCATACCTCACAACATGGCGACGGCAGTTCGATTTCCCGAAATATCAAATTCAGGGCGTCGAAGGTCAACAGCCTCCCGAGCAGCAGTTTTCCCCTGCCTATCAAGAATTTGACGGCCTCGGCGGCCTGTATGGTTCCCAGTGTGCCGGCCACCACCCCCAGAACTCCGACTTGGTCGGTGGAGGATACCTGATCCGGTTCGGGGATGTTGCCGAACACGCAGCGGTAACAGGCCCCTTGGCCGGGCACTATGGTCATTACCTGTCCGAACATACCCAAGATACCAGCATGGCAAAAGGGGACCTTGGATTGAATGCATATATCGTTGACCAGAAACTTGGCTTTGAAATTATCCGTGGCCTCGATCACAAAGTCATACCCACTTACCAACTTGCGGCCGTTTTTTGCAGTAAACGGTTTGTTGTACAGTTCAATGGAAACATCCGGGTTCAGGCGATGCAATTTATCTTGAGCCGAATGGGTCTTCAAATCGTCCAGATCCTCCGAAGTATGCAAAATCTGGCGCTGAAGGTTGGACAATTCGACTCGATCCCCATCCACAATACCGATAGTCCCAACACCGGCACAGACCAGATAAAGCAAAGCAGGACTACCCAATCCTCCGGCGCCCACCACCAGGACCCGGCCCTTTAAAAGCTTTTGCTGTCCGGTCATGCCGATTTCCGGCACCAGGATATTGCGCGAATACCGAATCTTCTGGGTTGCGGTCAAATTTTTCATCCGATCCTTTCCTGCAGCAACCAGGTGGTGAGGCTTTGGGGCGACTCGTTTACAAGACCAAACAAGGGTCTCGTTGGTTAAAGTATAACACGATCAAAGGTTTTAATCGCACAAAGATCACCGCACATGGTACAGACATCTCGATCATGATCTTCGGTCTGCATGCGTCGTTTGCGGGCCAATTCCGGGTCGATGGCCTGGTTATACATGGTTTCCCAATCGAATTCCCGTCGCGCCAGGGACATCTTCCGATCCCAGTCCTTGGATCCCGGCAGTCCCTTTTCCAAATCTCCAATATGGGCCGCAATTCGCGTGGCCATAACCCCGTCATGAACATCCTGAACCGTGGGCAGATGCAAGTGCTCCGCAGGTGTCAGATAACATAAGAAATCCACACCACTGGCAGCGGCCACCGCTCCGCCGATGGCACCAACCAGATGATCGTATCCCGGAGCAATGTCGGTGGGCAAAGGCCCAAGCACGTAATATGGAGCATTGTCGCAAAGGCGCTTTTGTAATTGTACATCCCCGGCTATGCGTCCCAGTGGAACATGTCCGGGACCTTCGATCATCACCTGGACACCGGCCTTGCGGGCGCGTCGCGCCAGTTCACCCAAAATCAAAAGCTCGGAAATTTGGGCACGATCTTCGGCATCATGGATTGCCCCTGGTCGAAGTCCATCCCCCAAAGACAGGGCAACATCGTGTTGCCGACAGATTTCCAACAGACGATCGTATTGGGAAAACAGAGGGTTTTCCTGTTTATTTGCGGTGATCCATTCGGCGATAAAACTGCCGCCGCGAGACACCATGCCCATAATCCGATCGCACCCTTTAAGTGTGTTTAAGCTTTGTCGGGTTATACCGCAATGCACGGTTATGAAATCGACTCCCGCCTCGGCTTGCAGTTCGATTTCTTCCATAAGATCGTCTGCGGTCATCTGCGGTAAAGTTTTGTTTTTTGCCATCAATTTGCTAACGACTTTATAGATCGGAACGGTGCCAACCATGACCGGGGAGCGTTTCAATATGGTCTCCAATATGAGGTCGAGGTTGCCACCGGTGGAAAGGTCCATCACCGCGTCCGCACCGGCCGCAACAGCCGTGTCGAGTTTGACCAGTTCTTCTTTTAAATCATGGTGGCTCGGGGAAGTGCCGATGTTGGCATTCACCTTGGTTTTCAATCCCTGACCTATACCCCGCGCTTCGAAATCCCGGTGGCGGTTTTTAGGAATCACCACCACGCCGGCGGCTACTTTTTCACGCACCTGTTCGGCGGTAAGCCCTTCTTTTTGGGCAACCTGGTGCATGGCATCTGTAATCTGATTGCTTCGGGCCGCTTCAATTTGCGTCATTTTATATCTCCGTTAATTAGGTTTTTTTCCATTTCATGGAATCCAGCAGTGCGGTTTGTGGCCGATCCAACAAACTTTGCCTGCTATAAATAAACAAATTGTATTTCAAAAAAAATACCGTTTCCCCAAACAGGAAAACGGCATGTACAATCAAACTCAAATCCCAGGCCCGTTTCCCTTCGCAGGTATTACCCTGATCAGGTAGTTAAGGGTTGTCCTTTCCCGGACTCTCAGATGATACCAACACCCCCAACGAGATATAATTATTCTAAATCTAAGTTTTTAGGTTGTCAAGTGATCTTTTATAAAACCAAAAACATTTTGCCAGGCACCAAGACCCGCCCGCCTCGCCTAAGGCGAAGCCGATGGCGGGCAGGCACAAAGGATATATTTATTATTCTTTCTTAGTGCCTTGGTGTCTTAGTAGCTGAATTGAAAGGGTTTTGCCACAAAAAGCACAAAACTTTCAACTCGCTTAAATATTAAGATAAAGTTTATAGTTACTAAAGGTTTGACATTAAACCGTGAATGTTTATTTTTTCAATATTTGGCAATAACAACCACAGGAGGAAGCAATGCGTTTTGATAAATTTACTATAAAATCACAAGAACTTATTCAAAATGCCCAATCCATGGCTTCAAAGCACAATAATCAGCAGATCGAGCCGGAGCATCTACTTCTTGCTATGCTCGATGAACCGGAAGGAATCGCAAGGGCGATGCTGGATAAACTGGGTGTTTCTTCTGATGATGTTTCCCGTGAACTTGACACATCGATTGATAAATTTCCAAAAGTAAGCGGATCTACGGTTGGAGATGCCTTCATATCTCCCCGAACTAAAGCGGTTCTTGATGCTGCTTTTACAGAGTCTGCCAAAATGAAAGATCAATACGTCAGTATCGAACATATTTTTCTTTCAATATCTGACGAAAAAAAAGGAGAAGCCACCAAAATCTTAAGGGAAAAGGGAATTTCAAGGGAAACAATTTTAAAGGTTCTCCTGAATATTCGTGGTACTCAGCGTATCACCGATCCGAACCCGGAAGAAAAATACCAGGCCCTTGACAGGTTTAGCCGTAATTTGACCGATCTTGCCCGTCTGGGCAAGCTTGACCCCGTTATCGGCCGTGATGATGAAATCCGGCGAATTGTTCAGGTGCTCTCCCGTCGTAAAAAAAACAACCCTGTTTTAATCGGAGAGCCGGGGGTCGGAAAAACCGCTATTGTTGAGGGCTTGGCCCAACGTATTGTCGCCGGAGATGTATCTGAAAGCCTTAAAAACAGACGGCTTGCCTCCCTTGATATGGGTGCGCTCATTGCAGGAGCCAAGTACAGGGGAGAATTTGAAGATCGTCTGAAAGCAGTTCTAAAAGAGGTGGAGAAAGCAGAAGGGGAAGTTATTCTTTTTATCGATGAACTGCACACCCTTGTGGGAACTGGAGCCAGCGAAGGTGCCATGGACGCTTCAAATATGCTAAAACCTGCCCTTGCCAGGGGCACACTGCGGTGTGTGGGAGCCACCACATTAAACGAATACCGAAAGTACATTGAAAAAGACGCCGCTCTGGAACGGCGCTTCCAACCGGTTATGGTGCTCGAACCCACGGTGGAAGATACAATATCTATCCTCCGTGGTCTAAAGGAAAAATACGAAGTACATCACGGTGTTCGGATTAAGGATTCGGCCATCATTGCCGCTGCGACACTTTCTCATCGCTATATTTCCGACCGATTTCTTCCGGACAAGGCCATCGACCTGATTGATGAATCTGCTTCAAAACTCAGGATCGAAATCGATAGTATGCCGGTGGAAATAGATGAGATCCAGCGAAAAATAACCCAGGCTGAGATAGAATGGGAAGCATTAAAAAAAGAGACTGATGCTGCATCAAAAGAACGCCTGTCTAAACTTGAATTAGAAATCGGTACCATGAGCGATGAAATTCTTGTAATGAAAGCCCACTGGCAGAACGAAAAGGATTTAATTCAGACCATAAGAAAGATCAAAGAACAGCAGGAACAGCTTGGTATCGAAGAGCAGCAGGCTGAAAGAAAGGGTGATCTGGCAAAAGTTGCTGAAATCAGGTACGGAAAGGCTGCGGAACTTGCAAACCACTTGAACCAGGCCAATCAAAAACTTGCCCAACTGCAACAAACAAGCAAAATGCTTAAAGAGGAGGTTGATGATGAGGACATTGCTGAGGTAATATCCAGATGGACCGGTATCCCTGTCAGCAGGATGCTTGAGGGCGAAAGAGAGAAACTTGTCCATATGGAGGATCGCCTCGGAGATAGGGTCATCGGACAGAATGATGCTATTTCAGCGGTCTCGAATGCGGTTCGCCGGGCCCGTTCAGGATTGCAAGATCCAAACCGACCCATCGGATCGTTTATTTTTATGGGTCCCACCGGTGTAGGTAAAACCGAATTAGCCAAGGCACTGGCGGAATTTATTTTTGACAGCGAGCAGGCCATGGTCAGAGTTGACATGTCGGAATACATGGAAAAGCATGCGGTTTCGAGACTGATCGGAGCCCCTCCGGGATACGTGGGTTATGAAGAAGGGGGATATCTTACAGAGGCTGTCCGGAGGAGGCCGTATTCCGTGGTGCTGTTTGACGAAATCGAAAAAGCACATCCCGAGGTTTTTAATGTTCTGCTTCAAATTTTAGATGACGGCCGTATGACAGACGGCCACGGAAGGACGGTCGATTTTAAAAATACGATCATAATCATGACTTCAAACGTGGGAAGCCGGTGGATTCAGGAGCTCGGAGAATCAAGACGCGAAGAAATGGAATCCAGAATTACCGAAGCCCTTCGAGCGAAATTTAAGCCTGAATTTTTAAACCGGATCGATGAAATTATAATTTTTGATAATCTAACACAGGAACAGATCAGTGAAATCGTCGACATCCAGATTAAAAGGCTGGGATCAAGGCTGGCCCAAATGAACCTGACGCTTGTCCTTTCAGAGGATGCACGAATTTTTCTTTCTGAAAAAGGATTTGATCGGATATATGGTGCTCGTCCGTTAAAGAGAGCCATTCAAAAATATATCGAAAATCCGCTTTCCATGGAGATTCTGCAGGGAAATATCCCGGAAGGAACAAAATTAAGGGCCGATGTCAATGAAGACAGGATCATGTTTGCGCCGTTATAAAATGAAAAAGACCTGACCGGTTGAAATTTTAATTTTTATTTTACTAAGCTTAAATACTCAATAGTTAATTTCTCATTATCTTCAGCGGTAATCTCTTTGGTAAGTCTTTCCATTGCCAACTCAATAGCCCTGTCAATCATTTCTGCCCTAAATTTGTTTTTGGACTGTATAAAATGAGTATCGATTCTTCGCTTTCCGTCCTCCAGCATCATCTTGCTTTGATTTTGAGCGGATTGGATAATGGCCTCTTTTTTCTTTTCCCCCTGGCGAACGATTCGCTCTTTTAGTTTTGCAAAACGAACTTCACTTTCATCAATAGTTTTATGTGCTTCCTCGACGTTTGCAGCTATCCCTTCCTTTTTGTCCTCCAGGCGCTTGATTTCATGTGCCAGCTTTTCTTTTTGACCCCGCAGGAAATTCATTATCGGAGTTTTTCCATATTTAACAATCAAAAATACAATGATTCCGAAATTAATCCACCTCAAAATCAGGTCATATATCGGCCGCCAGCTGCTGGATTTTTCAGCTGCATAGGCTTCATGTCCCAAAAAGTGAAGGCTCAGAATACCCGCTATGATAAAACAAAATATCAAAACAATTTTTTTTGCACATTTCATGGGGCCAGTCTCCGATCCAGTAACTTTTCCATGACATTTACAGCCAGCGCTTGAGATTCTTTTGGGAGGTGTTTTCGTGCTTCAGCAATACGGGCCTTAACTTCCATTTCAGCCGTTTCTTTTAATGTTTCAATCTCCTTTTTAGAAGCAGCAAAGATTCCTGCAGCCTGCCGGCTTCCTGACTCTTCAACTTCCCTCTTTAATTCAAGGGCCTCTGTTCTGACATCTGATTCCTGTACTTTCATTTTTTTGGTCAGGCTTTCGAGTTCCTTTATCGCATCAACGGTATCTGTCTGTATTTTATCCATGTGGTTTTTTCTGTTGTCTATCACACTCTGTAACGGACGAAACATAATACGGTTGATAATAAAAAGAAAGATCAGAAAAGAGATCAATTGAAAAAGCAATGTTTCATTTATAGTTATAAGGGCTATATTGCTGATAATGTGCATAAGATATCTTCCGGATTCAGACTTTGTTGAGGGACTGAGCGCTTTTAAGCTCAAGCATTTTCCACTCAACTAATTAAGATGAACTCGTAAAAAATCCAATTTAGACGGTTTCGTAAAAAGTTCAAATTCAAGGCGTGCAAATTTTGAAATCATGAGGCGTACTTTTTGTACGTTGAATGATTACGAAATGCAGCACAACGCAGAAGTTGGACTTTTTACGAGACCGTCAACTGGTAATTAAACAACGAATAATAGGAGTAAGGCAATAACCAGTGAGTAAATTCCGGTGGACTCTGAAACCGCCTGTCCCACCAGCATGGTTCGGGTCAACAGGCCCGCCTCCTTGGGATTCTTACCGATTGCTTCACATGCTTTGGCCGCGGCCATGCCTTCACCGACACCAGGTCCGATGGCGCCAACCCCCATTGAAATTCCTGCACCCAGAAACGCAGCCGCTTTTACAATATCCGCACCTTCAATCATTTTATTCCTCCTAAACAGTTTTTGGTTGAATTTTAATTTTCCTATAATTTATTACGTTCACACCACAAAAATAAGGACCAGGGCGATAACCAGTGAATAAATTCCTGTGGATTCGGCAACCGCCTGTCCCACCAGCATGGATCTTGTTAAATCCGCAATATGTTTTTCATTCCGTGCAATCCACGCCACAGCACCTTGGCCCGCAAAGCCTTCCCCGACCGCAGGGCCGATGGCGCCTATTCCCATGCATATACCGGCCGCAAGCAAAGCCATCGGGGGGGCGAGTGCGTCGGTTGCCGGAAAAGATTTAAACATCAGTATAAAACTGACCAAAAGTGCATAGATGGCCGTGGTCTGAGTGACTGCCTGACCCAGAAGCATTACATTTGTCACCGGAGTGACGGTTAAGGGTTGTCTGGAAATTCCTTCACAACTGGCTTGAGCAACCAGACCGCCGCCCAGGCCGGAGCCTATGGCCCCAAAGCCGGACGAAATCCCTGCGCCCAGAATAGCCGCCCAGGTCGGTGAAACAGGATTTGCTGAAAAATCCGTAAATAATAGAATAAAAGAAACAACCAACGAAAAAATAGCCGGTGTTTGACATACCGCTGAACCGATGAGCATATTTGTGGTTAAGCGGTTGCTCATTGCCGGTTGCCGGGACATCCCTTTACAGGCTGCTCCTGCCGGAAATCCTGAACCCACGCCTGATCCGATAGCTCCCAGCCCCATACACAACCCTGCGCCCAGCAGTACCGGCACGCTTAAGATATGTGATGGGAAGTTCGTAAAGAGCAGCATCAACGCAATGACCAGAGCAAAGATGGAAGCAGATTCGGCGATGGCCTGCCCTACCAGCATGGACTTGAAAATATCACCCGACTGTTCGGGGTTGCGACCTATGGCCTCATTAGCGCTTGCGGCGGTATATCCTTCACCGATCGCCGCTCCTATGGCGCCGAAACCCATGGCCATTCCGCCACCAGTAAACGCTGCTACACTTACCCAGGTTTGAATATCATATGCCATAAACTAATTTACCTGAACTGCAATATAAACAACGGTTAGCATGGTAAACACAAACGCTTGAATGGTTCCAACGAACGCTCCGAAAAACGCATTCAGAAAAGGTGGTGTAATGATGCTGAATGTCAGATATGAAACCACCAGAATAATAATTGCACCGCCCATGATATTACCAAAAAGACGGAACGATATGGAAATAACTTTGGCAAGCTCGCCGATCACATTCAGCGGCGCCATGATAAACATCGGTTCACAGTACCCTTTAAGATAGGTTTTTAAACCTTTGGCCCGGATCCCGGCGTAATGGGCAATACAAAACCCCATAATTCCTAAGCTAAGCGGTGTATTGAGATCCTTTGTGGGTTCTTCAAGATGGGGGATGATTCCCAGCCAGTTTGAAAGCAACAGAAACATGAATAGAGCACATATAAGGGGAGCGTATTTCTTTGAAAGCTCCTCGCCCAGTGCATCTTCGGTCAAGGCGAAAAGATGTACCACAAAAAGTTCTCCCACCACCTGTAACGGGCTGGGAAGCAGACTCTTTTTTTGGGCCGCCAGAAAACCAAAGCAAAGCAGCGCTGAGATTACAATCCAGGTCATTATCATGACTTCAAGATTAAAGGTCATATTATGCCCAAAAAAAGGGACTATGATTTGATGGATTCTCCCTAAATCTTCCATAATACTCCTAGACTTGTTTTTCGCGTTTAGACGCTATAAGGCTTAATAGATGATCCCCCAGAATAACAAACTGGACCATAAAAATCCCGAAAACTACCGCGATAAAATTGTATTGAACGAACTTAATGGCTATGATCAGTGGTACAGCCAAAAGAAAATATCTTAATACTATGGAACCGAAGGATAAAAAAAACGTTTTATTTTTCGATTTCCCTATACGGAGGGGAAGCATCTGAGCCATTAAAATAAAATTGACAATGCTGAAAACGGTGCCCAGGATCAACCCCTTGCCTACAGGTTTTTGACCTGCCAGAATAAGAAAAAGCCCTGCAAAAATTGCCGCTGTAATGGCCCTGGAACAATATTTTTTCTGGGTTTGTCTAAGGGATTCCATTCCCGGAATTATTATCCTCTTCCTTAACTTCAGTTATTTCCATAATCTGGCGGTATACAACGTTTGCGCCGCCGATAACACCCAATATGATACAAATGGTTATGAAAATTCCCTTTGTTCCCAACCATTTGTCAAGATATAGCCCGATAAAAAAACAAAAAGCGATGGAACCGGCCATTGTAAGGCCCAGTTGCGTTACAATGTAAAGATTTTCGGTCCAGGCACGGTTTTTTTTATAATCGAAAATCTTTTTTTTTTGTTTTGGCATTCTGCCTGACAATAACTTTTTGAATTCGAAGCATTGCTTTAATGTTTAATAAATGCCTCTAAAAAAACCGCCAACTGATAACAGATATTATTTGTAACTGTCAAGAAGATAAACAATTTTTTTCTTGATTTATCTGAATCGATAAAAAAGTATGATTGCATTGAATTATTTTGCAAGATATTGTAAGTTAAATGCGTTTTGTTTAAGACTACCTGAGGAAGAAGCGCCCATATGACACTCTCTGCCACCGAAAAATTGCGCCGTTTTTATGATCAGTTTTCAGGTGAAGATAATGTTCTCATTGTTATCAACGCCGATCCGGATGCTATTGCAAGCGCTATGGCTGTCAAAAGATTGCTTTGGCGGAAAGTATCCGGTGTAACCATTTCCAATATAAATATCATTAAACGTCCGGACAATATTGCAATGATCCGGCTTCTGGGTGTGGATCTTGTTCCAATTAAAAACATTGTCAAAGATTCCTTCAACCGTTTTGTAATTGTCGATTCCCAGCCGGACCATAATGAAATTTTCACAGAGTATCCGCCGCATGTCATTATAGATCATCATCCTGACACCGGTGCAAGCGCGACTTTTGTGGACATCCGCCCTAAATACGGAGCAACAGCCACCATAATGACCGAATATTTAAGGGCGGCAAAAATTAAACCTTCCAGCAAACTGGCCACCGGCCTGTTTTATGCTATTAAAACAGATACGGACAATTTTGTACGTCAAACCTTAATTGAAGATGTCAGGGCATTTCAGTTTCTTTACCGTCATTCTAATCTCCATCTTATCAACAAGATTGAGCAGTCGGAATTGACGCTCGATTTTTTAAGATATTTCAAAATTGCCCTTGCGAATAAGCGTATCCGTAAAGGACATATTTTTGCTTATCTCGGTCCGTTGGTAAATCCTGACATTTGCGTAATTATCGCAGATTTTCTTTTAAAAATCAGTTCGGTGAACTGGAGCATTGTCTCTGGTTTATATAGTAAAAAACTGGTTCTTGTTTTCAGAAACGATGGACTTCGCAAGGATGCGGGCAAAGTTGCCAAACTAAGTTTTGGACATATCGGCTCTGCAGGCGGCCATAAAAGCATGGCGCGTGCTGAAATTCCGTTTACGGACTTAAAAGAAGTTGTCGATTATAAGGATGATAAAAAGCTCTTAAGGTGGATCATCAACAAGATTGAAAAAAAAGCAGGCAAAAAATGAGTTCTGATAATACGGAAATATCGGTGACCATTCTCGGTTCCGGAACATGTGTCCCTTCCCTCAGGCGAAGTTCATGCTCGATACTTACGAAAATAAGGGATAATTTTCTTGTTTTCGATTCCGGAGCCGGTACCATGCGCAAGCTTCTTGAAAACGGTATCGAGATTTTCGAGGTCTCCTTTGTCTTTTACAGCCATTTCCACCCGGATCATACCGGTGAACTGGTTCCGTTTTTATTCGCCAACAAATATCCTGACGGGAGCCGGCGTAAAATTCCCCTTACACTTATGGCCGGGAGAGGATTTGCAAAATTCTATGACAACCTGAAAAATGTTTATGGTCATTGGATCGAGCTTGCGCCGGGTCTTTTAAACATTGTTGAACTCGACAATACCGGTTATGATATAAGGGAATTTGATGATTTTAAAGTGGAATCACTTCCGGTTGAGCACAACCCGGAGAGCATTGCATTTAGAATAACAAGTTCCGGCGGAACATCCATGGTCTATTCCGGCGATACGGATTTTTCCGAAAATCTGGTGACGCTTTCAAAGGATGCGGATCTTCTTATTTGTGAATCGGCACTTCCCGATGAATTAAAGGTAAAAGGACATCTTACACCTTCTCTGGCAGGGGAGATTGCAGATCGGGCCAATGTCCGCAAACTGGTTTTGACCCATTTTTATCCGGAATGCGATCAGGTTGATATCGAAAAACAGTGCCGAAAAACCTATTCCGGTCCCCTGCTCCTTGCAGAAGATCTTATGAAAATAGAGCTTTAAAACATGATGCATGAATCATGAATCTTGCCTCATGTATCCTGTTTTATGAAACCAAGCATATTTCGAGTTTTCGCAACGCAGCCAGGCGAGATGCATCGGCATCCAAAATGTGAAGTTATTTTTGAGTGAGCCCTTAATCCGTATCGTGAATTATGAAATATTATCCGGTCAATCTTGATATACGAAATCGAAAATGCTTGGTGGTCGGTGGTGGTACCGTTGGCACACGCAAGGTAATGACCCTGCTCAACTGTGGCGCAAAAGTAACAGTTGTAAGCAGTGATGTTGCCGAAAAGTTGCAGGAACTTTCAGATGGTGACATAATAAAGCTTGAGAAAAGACCTTTTCAGATTTCAGATCTTGACGAAATGTTCCTTGTTATGGGTGCAACAGACAACCAGGAAATAAACAGGGAGATACACTCTGAGGCTGAACGGCTGGGAGTACTGTGCAATATCGCAGATCGCCCCGAAGTGTGTAATTTTATTCTCCCGGCCATTGTAAACCGGGGAGATTTGATCATCGCTATATCAACTTCCGGGAAAAGCCCTGCTTTTGCAAAAAAGATTCGAAAAGATCTTGAAAAGGTATTCGGAACCGAATATGCCGAATTTCTCAAACTCATGGGTGAAATCCGTAACAAACTTTTAAGTGAAGATCACGAGCCCGAGGCTCATAAGCATCTTTTTGAAAAGTTAATAAAACGAGACCTTATTAAAATGATAAAAGACCGCAATATAGCGGCTGTTAATTCCTTGCTTTTTGAAATTCTTGGTGAAGGTTATATATTTGACGAATTAATGGCAAAATAACCAACATCCAACCTGGTTTTGAAAAATGCATAGGTGTAATCAGTGGAAATTTTGATTATTATAACCATTTTCTTTTACATGCTGAGCACGGCAGGATACTTTGCCTATCTTTTCCTGCAGAAAAATTACCTTCAAAAGGCCGGTTTTTATCTGATTTCAGTCGCCTTTTTATGTCATACGGCATCGATCTGTTATGCTTTTTTCCAATCCGGGCATTTTCCCGTAAATAATCTTCATCAAACACTCTCCATGGCAGGCTGGACAATTGCCGGTGTTTTTCTGATCATCCAATACAGTTTCCACCTTAAGATTCTGGGGATATTTGCCGCTCCGCTGGTTACCCTGATAGTGGTCATTGCCGCCCGGTTACCGAGCGCACCGCATCAAGCCGACAGTGTTTTAAACAGTATATGGCTTGTTGCCCATGTCATTACAATCTTTATGGGTAATGCGTCATTTGCTCTGGCCTGCGGTGTGGGGTTTTTATATCTTGTGCAGGAACACACGATAAAATCTAAAAATCATGGATTTTTTTTCAAACGCCTTCCATCTTTAGAGCTTCTCGATATAACCGGATATGCATGTATCGTAGCAGGTTTCACAATGCTTACTTTGGGACTTATAACAGGCTTTATTTATGCCAAATCGGTCTGGGGCAGGTTTTGGAGCTGGGACCCAAAAGAGGTCTGGTCAGGTATAACGTGGCTTTTATATGCAGCATTGCTCCACCAGCGCCTCACTGTTGGATGGCGAGGGCGTAGAGCAGCAATTTGGGCTATTATCGGTTTTGCAGTCGTTTTATTTACTTTTTTTGGTGTTAACTTTCTGTTGCAAGGCCATCACGGAGTATTTACAAAATTGTAAACGGGGATTAAAGCACCCAATTTTATTAGGAAATATGTTAGAAATTGTCTTATTGGGATTGAATCATAAAACAGCACCGGTGGAGCTGAGAGAGTGCCTCGCTTTATCGATAGACGAGACATCCAAAGTCCTGAAAGTTTTTCAAGAATCACCGGTGATCAGTGAAGCAGTTCTTGTTTCAACTTGCAACCGTGTAGAAATTCTCATGACAACCGAGGACAAATCCGATGCGGTTCGGGCTGTAAAAATGTTTTTAGCCGAATTTAAAAAGCTGCCTGCTTCCGAATTTGAAAAATCTCTTTATATCCATAAGGGTGATGATGCTGTCCGGCATGTCTTCAGGGTTGCATCAAGCCTCGACTCAATGGTTGTTGGAGAACCTCAGATACTGGGTCAGATGAAAGAAGCTTATAAAATGGCTACGTTAAAAAAGACTTCCGGTGTTATTCTGAACAAATTACTTCATCGAACTTTTTTCGTGGCAAAACGTGTTCGTAGTGAAACCGGGATCGGAGATCATGCGGTATCCATCAGTTATGCGGCTATTGAGCTGGGACGCAAAATATTCGGCACCTTTGAAGGAAAAAAGGTGCTTCTTATCGGAGCCGGGGAAATGGCTGAACTGGCGGTTGAACACTTGATGCGAAATAAGGCCGTGGACATTCTGGTTGCAAACCGAACTTTTGAAAACGGTGTTAAACTTGCCAAAAAATTCAAGGGCGAAGCCATCCGATTTGAAGAGATTACAGACAGCTTACCCCATGTTGATATTGTTATCAGTTCTACCGGTTCAACCGATTACGTTGTTACACGCAAACAGGTAAAGGCGATTATTCGCCGACGCCGGAATCGTCCTATTTTCTTTATTGATATTGCGGTACCCCGAGATATCGATCCGGAAATAAACCGTCTGACCAATTCATATGTTTATGACATCGATGACCTGAAAGGGGTTATCGATGAAAGTATTGAAAATCGCAACAAGGAGGCAATTAAAGGGGAAAGAATCGTTGACGAGGCTGTCATCGGCTTCAGACAGTGGTACGACAATTTGGATGTGGTACCCACAATTGTTGCCTTAAGAAACAAAATGGACGCAATTGCCAAAGCGGAAATAAAAAAAACATTGCACTCTTTAGAACATCTGTCAGATGATGATCGACAGGCCATTGCCCGAATGATTAGCGCCATGATAAACAAAATCCTGCATGATCCCACGCTATTATTAAAAAGCAATGGATACCATCAAAACAAATCCGGCTACATCGACATTACCCGAAAACTTTTTAAACTTGATGAGTAAACGGAGGACAAAATTGAATAAAACAGCATTCCTTTTTCCCGGTCAGGGATCACAGTCTGTGGGTATGGGCCTTGATTTTTATCAGGAATACGACAGTGTCAGAGAAATTTTTGACATGGCCCAAGAGATAACCCGAATTAATATATCCAAACTATGTTTCAAAGGCCCTTTCGACGAGCTAACCCAAACGGTGAATCTTCAGCCTGCTATAACCACTGTAAGTCTGGCCTGCCTTTCTGTAATTGAAAAGGAGGGTGTCAGGCCTGATTTATCCGCTGGTCATAGTCTTGGTGAATACAGCGCAATGCAGGCATCAAACATCATATCAAAAGAAGATACCATCAGACTCGTTTTTAAAAGAGGTGAACTGATGCACCGTGAAGCAACCCGGTATCAAGGGGCCATGCATGCAATTATCGGGTTGCCTATAAATACCGTTGAAGAACTGGTCGCCGAGGTACAAAAGCAAGGAATTGTTGCGGTGGCAAATCACAACACCGAACTGCAAATTGTAATAACCGGAGCACCGGATATGGTTAAGAAGGTTTCTTCCCTGGCAGCTTCCCGGGGCGCCAAAGCTATACCGTTGAAAGTTAGCGGGGCATGGCACAGTGAATTGATAAAAGGCGCCCAGGAAAAGTTTAGTAATTTTTTCGAATCAATACATTTTAGCACACCGGACCGCCCCGTGCTTTTTAATATAACGGCCGACTATGCTGAAGATACCGATGAAATCAAATCGATCATGGCTCAGCAGCTTTGTAGCCCTGTGAAATGGTATGACTCAATGTGCAGGCTTATGACAGAAAACGTGGAGGTCTTTGTTGAAGTCGGCCCGGGAAAGGTTCTTACCGGTTTAATAAAAAAGATTTTACCAAAGGATTATCCCTGTAAAATATATAATGTAAACAGTATGAAGCAACTTGAGAGATTCTTGAAAGAAACGACTTAGGACTTAGTGAAAAGTAAGAAAATTGAGTTTTTTATGAGATTGTCAATTTTATTCTTTACATAGACATTTTATTGATATAGATTGTCTATTTTCCAAAAGAGACCGGGTTATTTTTTATTGGAAAGGTTTGACCATGAAAAAGAAGGATGTCGAATATTTTAAAGAGTTTTTGACCAACCGGTTAGAAGAGCTTTTAAGTCATGCAGATAATACTGTCTCAGGTATGACCACCCCAAAAGAGAATTTTCCGGATCCAACAGATCGTGCTTCACTTGAATCAGACCGGAATTTTATACTTCGCATAAGGGATAGAGAAAACAAACTTATCAAGAAGATAAAAAAGGCCTTAGATCGTATTGAAAACGGCACTTTTGGGATCTGTGAAAAGTGCAGTGAAAATATTTCACCTAGCCGTCTTAAAGCCAGACCAGTTACAACTTTGTGTATTGATTGTAAAAACAAAGAAGAGGCTTTCGAAAAAGCCCTAGGATTATAATAATAATGTGAAAATAGACCTTCATATTCATTCAACATTTTCTGATGGAACATTTTCGCCATTAGAAATCCTCAATCTGGCTCAAAGCCTCAATCTCGGGGCTATATCGATTACAGATCACGATACCATCGGTGGAACAAAAGAAGCACTTACCATTGGGATACCCCCTTCGCTTAAATTCTTAACCGGTGTTGAAATAAGCGCCCACCCACCGCCATCTTTTTCCTTTCCGGGAAGCTTTCATGTTTTGGGTTATGCCATTAACACCGATGATTCTGTGTTAATTCAAACACTTGATACACTCCAGGAAGCAAGAAAGAATAGAAACCCCCAGATTATTGAACTACTGAACCGAATGGGGCTCGAACTTACGTTGAATGAAATACTAAAAGATTCCGGAGAATGTCAGCTTGGAAGACCCCATATTGCAACGCAAATGGTAAAAAAAGGCTTTGTTCATTCGATTGCCGAGGCATTTGACCAATATCTGGCAAAAGACAAACCCGCTTATGTTGATAAATATCGTGTTGACTGCGACAGAGCAATTGAAGTCATACTCAATGCCGGAGGAATTCCTGTTTTGGCCCATCCAGTTCTTCTCAGAATCAAAGATAATGATGTCCTTGAAAAGCTGATTATCAGTTTAAAGGAAATGGGCCTTAAAGGAATAGAAGCCTATTATCCTGAACACACGCCGGATCTTATTGCCCGATATTCTGAGATGGCAAACCGGAATGGATTATTGATTACAGGAGGCACAGATTTCCATGGTTCTAATAAGCCCGGAATTAAAATGGGGTCAGGTAGAGGGAATCTTTCCATACCCTACGAGTTGTATGAAAAATTGACAGCAAGTTTAGAAACAAGGGACTAAATGACACAAATAGATCTGTCTGAATTAAACCGTAAACTTATGTATGAATTTAAGAATACGGATCTCCTTGTTGAATCTTTAAGACACAGTTCTTTTGTAAATGAGCAACTAGACTCAAACCTTCAGGATAATGAGCGGCTTGAATTTCTTGGGGATGCTGTTTTAAATCTTGTAGTGGGACACATTCTCATGCATCGATATCCAGATTTAAATGAGGGTGATCTGTCCAGGATGAGGGCCAATCTGGTTAATGAATCTCAACTTGCATCGATTGCCCGCGGAATAGATCTTGGTTCCTATATACAACTCGGCAAGGGCGAGATCCATTCAAAAGGCTGGAATAAAAAATCGATACTGGCAAACACGTTTGAAGCTGTAATTGCAGCTATTTATATAGATGCCGGTTTTGATGCTGTTTTTAAAATCATTGACAGCCATTTTTTGTTTTTGATTAATTCCGTGAGCACACCTGCTGCCAATCATGATTACAAAAGCCAGGTCCAGGAACTTGTCCAGATGGAACTCAGATCGATGCCGATTTACAGGGTCGTCCATGAAAGTGGTCCGGATCACGACAAAACCTTTCGGGTGCAGTTGAAAGTTGGTGAAGTCCAAACAGAAGGAATCGGAAAGAGCAAGAAGGTTGCCGAACAGGATGCTGCTAGAAAAGGACTTGAAATTTTAAAGTCTGTAATACTTTAGCTGTTTAAAATTCATCGCTTCAAGCATAATCATTGTTACCAAAAATCTGATGATCAAGCCATTACCCGCCCGCCGTCCTTTTATTATCCCTGTTTTTTTGTCCAATGCCGGATGTCCGCATCAGTGCGCTTTCTGCAACCAAACATCCATCACCGGTGTAAAGAAAGACACTATTTCCCCGGAAAAACTTTGTTTACTGATAAATGAGTTTCTTCAATATAAAGAGAAAAATAGGTGGCCGGTTCAAGTGGCGTTCTACGGTGGAAATTTTCTGGGTCTTAAGAAAGATTACATCAGACTTCTACTTGATGAAACGACAAAATTTGTAACGAACAAAAGAGTTGACAGTATTCGGTTTTCCACCAGACCGGATACTATAGGCGTTAAACAGCTTGACACAATAAAGGATTATCCTGTTTCAACCATTGAAATCGGTGTTCAATCCATGGATGACCGAGTACTGGATATGGCACAACGGGGACATACCGCCTTGGACACAGCAAAAGCGACGGCCATGCTAAGGGAGCGGAACTATGAAGTCAGCATGCAGATGATGGTAGGCCTGCCGGGTGATGACGAAACCAAATCAATGTTTACAGCACAAAGAATTGCATCACTTTCCCCTGATTTTATCAGGATTTATCCTACGGTTGTCCTTGCAGGCAGCCGTCTTGCCGTATGGTATCAAAAAGGAGAATATACGCCCTTGTCACTTTCGCGATGCGTAGCCCTTGTAAAAAACCTTTACCTTTTTTTCAAAAGCAAAAAGATTCCGGTTATTCGTATGGGGCTTCAGGCCTCAGAGGATCTTGCAAAAGACACAACAATTTTAGCAGGACCGTACCATCCTGCTTTCGGACATATGGTTTATTCTAAAATCTTTCTTGATATGGCCACATCCATCATGGAAGCTGAAAAAGGTTCTTGTGACAAAATAACCATAAAAGTTCACCCACGAAGTATTTCAAAAATGAGGGGTTTAAAAAATAAGAACTTGGAGATCCTGAAAAGAAATTTTCAAATCAAATCCCTCAAGATTATCCCTGATCTTACCCTTGCTGAAGACAAACTAACGGTTACATCATAAACCTTTATTACCCAAAACATCCTTGGGATGAAATGGGTAATCTTATTTGATGCTCAATGGATGAGTCCGTTGATTAATGAGGATTTTCGATCAAGATCAAGGCATGCGAAAAAAATAACCACAGGCATATATTTTATATTCCGAGGATTATTTTTTGAGCATAACGCAGAGATTGTGCGAAAAGACCATTAATCAACAGACTCATGGATAAGGTCAAGCATTTCCCTCGAAGTATATTCTCCGACATCCGCCAAAGCGTCTATGGGCAAAAACGATAGGGCATTATTAGAATAAACCCCATAGTTGCATAAAAAAGTAAGAAAAAGAGAAGTAAAAAGCTTGCGGAGACCTATGAAATAAGGGTATAAATAGATTGTCTAGTAAACAATCACCCTAATCCAGGAGGCCACCGCAAGTGAAATCCAGTAAAGCACAAATTACGGCAAAATTCCATAAAATTCCAATGATTCGTTTCGAAGACCAACAGTTAACATCCTTTTCAGGCCTGCTTATTTTTCAGCT
>JAFDBA010000289.1 GCA_019313505.1 Deltaproteobacteria bacterium | reverse complement strand
CAAGAGGCAGATACCGTTTTAGAAAAGCTGCAGGCCGGCGGGGATTTTGTTGAAATGGTAACCCAATATTCAAAAGGCCCTGACAGGGATAATCAAGGGCTTGTCGGTCTATTCGGAAAGGACGAATTCAAGCGGATATTCAGTGTTTCAGATGAAGACACAGAAACAGTCTTTGCTTTGGAAGAAGAGGGGATAAGCAGCGTTATTATTGCCGACCAATCTTATCATATTTTTCAGGTGATTAAAAAACGTCCCGAGATACCTAGATTGAAAGACATCGGTTTCCAGTATTCAACTCAAGGGGGGCTTTCCATTTCCATTGATGCCATGATCATACCGTCTACCAAATGGGATATTTTGAAAAAGGCCGAAAAGCAGGTTGAAAAAGTCGGCCGTCAATACATCGAGGGTCTTATCACACGGGGTGAAAAATATAACAAAGTTGTCGATATATGGGCAAAAGCAACTGACGACGTGGCCGATGAGATGATGAAGTCCATGCGAATGGCCCCTGTAACCGACCATGATGGAAATCCTGTTTTGGATGAAAGTGGAGAGCCTGTCGTTGAAGAAAGTTTTAACCCCATTTTCATGATGGCAGATTCCGGGGCCAGGGGGAGCAAAGATCAGATGCGGCAGCTTGCAGGAATGCGAGGACTGATGGCTAAACCATCAGGTGAAATCATTGAAACGCCCATCAGTGCCAATTTCAGGGAAGGACTTTCCGTGCTTCAATATTTTATTTCGACTCACGGTGCCAGGAAGGGTCTTGCAGATACGGCCTTAAAGACTGCCAACTCGGGATATCTTACCCGGCGGCTTGCCGATGTTGCTCAGGACTGTATTATCCTCGAAGAAGACTGCGGAACTATATTGGGTGTTGAAGTTGAATCGCTGATGGAAGGCGGTGAAGTGATTCAGCGTCTTGAAGAACGTATTTTAGGGCGTGTTGCCATGGAGGATATCAATGATCCGTTTACTGATGAAGTGATTGTCAGGGCCGGAGAAGATCTGGATGAAGAAGCAGTAAAGGTCGTTGAAAATGCAGGAGTTGCCAAAGTGAAAATCAGGTCGGTTCTGACATGCAGGAGCGAGCATGGTGTGTGTGCCAGGTGTTATGGCCGGGACCTTTCCCATGGGGCAGAAGTTGAAATCGGTCAGGCGGTTGGAATTCTTGCGGCCCAGTCGATCGGTGAACCTGGAACCCAGTTGACCATGCGGACATTCCACATTGGAGGAACGGCTAGCCGGAGGGTTGAGCAGGCCGATATCAGGGCCAGAACGGATGGTATGATTAAGTTTGTTAAACTCAATGTGGTAAAAAAAGATGGAAATGTAGTTGTTGTAATGAACCGGCGGGGGGGTGAAATTGCCATAATCAGTGATTCAGGACGCGAGAGAGAAAAGTTTTCTGTCATTTATGGAGCACATATTGAGGTAAAAGACGGCGATAGGGTAAAGGCCGATGACCTTCTGGCGACTTGGGATCCTTTTGCAACACCAATTATTGCAGAAGTTGACGGGACCGTTAAATTCGGTGATATCATAGCCGGCAAGACCATGCAGGAGAAGGTCGATCCTGTTACAGGGAAATCGAGCCGTACGATCATTGAATCTAAAAGTGGTGAGGAACGTCCAAGGATTTCAATCAAGGACAAGGCAGGCAAAACAGTCAACCTTTCCGGGTCATTGGGGGTGGCGCGCTATTTGCTGCCGATAGGTGCTATTTTGCTGGTTGAAGAAAAGGATGAGATTAAGGCCGGTGATGTAATAGCAAAACTACCCAGGGCAACAACCAAGACAAAGGATATTACAGGTGGTCTCCCCAGAGTGGCTGAACTTTTTGAAGTGCGAAAACCAAAAGAAAAAAGAAACAGCTGTGTTGAGTGAAATCGACGGGTATGTTTCAATATCAAAGGCAACGAAAAAAGGGAAACAAAAAGTTACTATTACGCCGGTAGATGTTGGTGAAAAAAAGGATTATTTGATTGCACATGGTAAACATATAAACGTTTATGAAGGTGATTACATCAGGGCAGGCGAGGCCCTGATAAGCGGTTCCGCTATTCCTCAGGACATATTGAATATAAAGGGTGAAATTGCATTAGCACGCTATCTTGTTGATGAAGTTCAGGAAGTCTATCGCTTGCAAGGTGTTCGGATAAATGACAAGCATATCGAGGTTATTGTACGGCAGATGATGCGGCGTGTTAAAGTTCTTGAACCCGGTGATACCGATTTTATTATTGAGGATCAGGCTGATAGAAAGCTCTTTGAAGAAGCTAACCGTGAAATAGTTGAAAAAGGGAAGAAGCCCGCTGTTGCTGACCACCTTATACTCGGAATTACCAAGGCATCACTTTCCACTGAAAGCTTTATATCTGCTGCTTCATTCCAGGAGACGACCAAGGTCCTTACTAATGCCAGCATTGCCGGCAAAGAAGACCACCTTCAGGGGCTTAAAGAAAACGTTATTATGGGAAGACTCATTCCTGCTGGGACCGGTCTTTATGAATACATAGATGTTAAGGTTTCAGCCGGTTAAGACTTGTTTTAAATAATGGATTATTTGTAACATTATAGCTTTTTGAAAATATTGCTGCTCGTTTGAAATCGATTTGTTTCAAAGAACTAAATTATTACGATTATATTTATATAAAATGCTTGACAATCTAAGGATACATGGCTAATAGTTAACATTTTGTCGATACGGCCTAATTATGAGTATAAAAGGATTCAGGGGAGAAAATGCCGACCATTAATCAGTTAGTAAGAAAGGGAAGGAAGCGAATAAAGAAAAAGACAAATACTCCGGCGCTGAAGAGTGCTCCACAGAAAAGAGGAGTCTGTACACGCGTTTATACTTCAACACCAAAGAAGCCTAATTCTGCCTTGCGGAAAGTTGCCAGAGTCAGACTGACCACCGGTATAGAAGTTACAGCATATATCCCCGGCATAGGGCATAATCTCCAGGAACATTCGGTTGTTCTTGTTCGTGGTGGACGTATTAAGGATCTGCCTGGTGTAAGGTACCATATTGTCAGAGGTACTCTTGATACACTTGGTGTTGAGGATCGAAAACAGGGGAGATCAAAATACGGCACAAAGAAACCCAAGTAGTCAGATTTTGTAGCATGAAAATGGATAACAAATAGAGACCTTTGAAAAACGTTCAATTTTGTTCAAGGCTAAGGAAGGCGAAAATTTTAACCACAGGAATACATTGAGTATTTTGAGGATTAAAATTTGAGCCTGACACAGGGATTGGGCAAAAGGGGGCGTTTTGCAAAGGTCTCAAATAGTAACGAGACCTTAATGGTGTAGAATATGCCAAGAAGAAGAGAAGTCCCTGAGCGGATAATCATACCCGATTCCAAGTATAACAATAAACTGGTTTCAAAGTTCATAAAGTCTATAATGCGAGACGGAAAAAAGAGTACTGCAGAGAAGATCCTGTATGATGCCTTCGATATCATCGAAAAAAAGACAAAAGAATCTTCCGTCAAGATTTTTGAACAGGCAATTGAAAATGTAAAGCCGATGATTGAAGTTAAGTCGCGTCGTGTAGGAGGTTCAACCTATCAGGTTCCCACAGAAATTCGGCCATCCCGGAAAACGGCTCTGGGAATCAGGTGGATTATAGGTTTTGCTCGCAAAAGATCTGAAAAAGGGATGGTTGATAAACTGGCGGCCGAGTTTTTGGATGCCTCTAATAAGAGAGGGGCTGCTGTAAAAAAGAAGGAAGACACCCATAAGATGGCTGAGGCAAACAAGGCGTTTGCGCATTACCGCTGGTAAACTTTATTGTTAACTCGCTCTAAAGGGAGGACAAAAAGATGGGGAAGAAAAAGTTTGAGAGGACCAAGCCGCATGTAAATGTGGG